>CAYSZS010000001.1:0-2168 GCA_964435575.1 uncultured Gammaproteobacteria bacterium
AGAACTCGGTGAACTTACAGAAGTCAAAAGACCGAAAGTAGTCGAGAGACTTTCCAATGCAAGAACCCAAGGGGACTTGATGGAAAACAGTGATTATCATAACGCCAAAGACGAACTCGAGTTTCTGGATGGAAGAATTGATGAGCTTTCGGCAGTACTGAAAAACGCGGAAGTTATTTCGAATGGGAAACCGGGTAACGGGGTTGGTTTGGGAACAAAAGTGACCGTTAAGTCAAACGGCTCAACCCATACTTTCCATATCGTTGGCGAGTGGGAGGCAGATCCGGGAGAGAAAAAGATTTCACATACATCTCCCCTTGGTCATGCACTGATCGGAAAAAATATCGGTGACAAAGTCGAAGTCGAAGCTCCTGCCGGAAAAGTTACCTACGAGATTCTTGAAATAAATTAGAGTTTTGTGTACTATAACATATATTCATGAGAAATTTAGTCTGTTTTGATTCAAAGAAAAAGACAGCTTCCTAGGGAGGTTGTCTTTCTTTATTGTGGAACAGCCTCCTAAAAGGAGGCTTTTTGTTTACTGATAGGAGTTAGTTTGATAAACTTGGAAAAATATGAAGATTAAACCATTCGAACTTGAAAGGTATTTTGCAAAATATGAATTTTCTGCCCCATATATGCTTTCATCCTCTGACTGCGAACCTTTAACTTTAAAAGAGGTATTGGCGTTGGCTGATAAAGATTCACTAAAACTTTGGGAGAATCTATGGCTTGGATATACAGAATCACAAGGACACCCCCTTTTAAGAGAAGAAGTAGCGAAATTATATGAAAACATTTCGCCGGAGAGTGTTCTGGAAATTGTTCCTGAGGAAGGAATACTAATTGCTATGAACGTGCTTTTAGAAAAAGGCGATCATGTGATTTCTACGTTTCCAGGGTATCAGACCCTTTATGGGATAGCAGAGTCTCTTGGATGTAGTATAACCAAGTGGTTACCAGAGGTAAGAGATAATAGATGGAAGTTTGATATTGAATTTATAAGAAATTCGATACTTAAAAATACAAAGCTTATTGTCGTTAACTTTCCCCATAATCCCACGGGCGCACTTTTAAGTAAAGAGGAATTTAATGAAATTCTAGATCTGGCAAAGAAGAATAACACCTTTGTTTTTTCAGACGAGATGTATAGATTTCTGGAATACGAGGAGAGTACTAGATTACCTTCCGCCTGCGAAAATTACGAGAACGCGATAAGTCTTTTTGGATTATCAAAAACGTTCGGTTTAGCTGGGTTAAGACTTGGTTGGTTAATCGCAAAAAATAAGGAATTATTGACGCAATTTCAAACTTTCAAAGATTATACGACAATTTGCGGGAGCGCTCCCAGTGAGATTTTAGGAATTATAGCTTTAAGATCAAAAGAGACAATTATTAGAAGGAATTTAGAAATAATTCAAAGCAATGTTAAATTACTGGATGAATTTTTTGGAAGATATTCAAATGTATTTAGCTGGTGTAAGCCAGATGCAGGCTCAATAGCTTTTCCAGAATTAAAGATAGGAAAACTCAAGGTCTATGACTTTTGCCAGAATTTAGTAAAGGAAAAGGGCGTGATGTTGCTACCTTCGAAAGTGTATGATTATAAAGGAAACAACTTTAGGATTGGATTTGGAAGAGGGAACATGCCTAAAGCCTTGAGTTTGTTAGAGGGATATGTACTAGAAAATTACAAATAATATGGCGGAGAAAAGATTGGAAGAGATTAGAAAGGTAAGACTTGAAAAAGCCAAAAAGTTGCGTGAGCTGGGGATTAATCCATATCCTTCCAAGGTAAAAGGTAAACCCATGCCGATATCTGAAGTGAGGAAGTCCCACTCCGCCAAGGCTTCGCGGGACGACTTCGTCGAGGTTGCAGGTCGAATAATGGGTTGGAGGGAGCATGGAAACGTAGTATTTGCCGATCTAAAAGATGAAACAGGGAAGATTCAACTTTGGTTTCAGAAAAATTCTCTCGGGGAGCAATTTAAACTATTAAAGTATTTTGATATCGGCGATTTCATATATACCAAAGGTAAAGTTACAAAAACTTCAGCAGGCGAACTTTCAGTTGACGTTTCCGACTTCCAAGTTCTTACAAAATCAATCCGCCCTCTCCCCTCAACTTGGCATGGTTTGAAAGACGTCGAAGAGCGCTACCGCAAAAG
>CAYSZS010000001.1:2268-20233 GCA_964435575.1 uncultured Gammaproteobacteria bacterium
GATCATAATCCTGAATTTACCATGTTTGAAGCAATGGCAGCATTTAAGGATTATAACTATGGAATGGATATAATAGAAGAAATAGTGGAGGATGCTACCCAAAAAGTTTTAGGAAAAACCGTAATTAGCTATCAAGGAACTAATCTAGAGTTCAAGAGGCCTTGGAAAAGAATGAAATTGGTTGAGGCAGTAAAAGAGTATGCTGGGATTGATCCTTTGAGTTGGCAAAGTTTTGAGGAAGCTAAAGAATCAGCAAAGAAATTAGTTGTGAAAGAAGAAAAGTTAAAAGGTTTGGAACACATGCACACGATTGGTGAGGTGGCTGCTTTCGTTTTTGAAGAATTGGTAGAAGAAAAGTTGATTCAGCCAACTTTTATTTACGACTACCCGATTGAGGTTTCCCCACTAGCTAAAAAGTGCGACGATGAGAGGTTTACACAGAGGTTTGAAATGTTTGCTGCAGGAACGGAGTTCGGAAATAACTATACGGAGCTGAACGACCCGGTTGATTTAAGCAAACGATTTATAGAAGAGAAAAAAAGAGAAAAAGCGGGATTCGAGGAAGCGCACCAAACTGATTACGATTATCTGACTGCAATAGAATATGGTTTTCCACCTACCTGCGGAGTCGCTATCGGTATAGACAGAATAGTGATGCTTTTTACTGACGCTCAATCACTCAAAGAAGTAATCCTTTTCCCAACCATGCGGCCGGAAAAATAGCATAGGAATTCAGATTATTCGGTCACGAACTTTTAAAATTAGCCTCAACTATTTTTCAACGACCGTTTGAAAATAGTTGAACGTAAATAAAAAAGAAGTTACCTTGCCTTTTCGATTTCTTCAAACATTCTTTTAAGTTCTGGGTCTGTAATATATTTCTTGGCATTTTCGAAAAACTCATTCATTAATTCCTTTTTAGCTCCAAATTCCTGATACTCCAGTGCTTGCAAAGCCATTTCCAATTTTTCAACTTCTTTTAAGAATTTCGCCTCGGGAGATGTTTGGTCGCGAAAGTCGTAGAAAAGCGATAGATAATATTTTTCGTTTTGAGTATGTGGGAGAATTTTTTTGAGAATACTTTCCTCAATCTCATTTTTTGACTTTTCTGGAGCCAAGAACTTTTTCCCTTCCTGCCATCTAATATCGGAAGTGGCTGTTTCGCCCAGATCATGAATGAGGGCCATATCCAAAAGTTTTTTCTCGTCCAATTTTCGGCCTGGTGCCAAAACAGAGCACATAAATACTACCCTGAAAACATGATCAGCAACGCTTTCTGCTTCCTGTATTCCTTTGAGAACCCAGCCGGTGCGTCTGATACGTTTGAGACCACCGGAAGATCTGAAAAGATTAAGTAAATCTTGTATTTCCTTTTTGTTCATAATAATAAGATATCAATAACAAAGAATTATAACAAATCATCTTGAAAATTCCTATAGTTTAATAATTGCAATACATATTTTTGGAGACTAAAATAAAATCAAATGGGAACTGCTCCTTATAAAAAGCTTTTTACTTATTGGTTTTCCGTTATCATTTACGACCTGACTGTTGAGTTTTGTAATAGGTTTTTGTTAAGTAACGTAGGAAACTTAAGTAACTTAGGAGGTATGCCAGATCGGCGCACCTCGGACCAGATGATTCAGGCTGCAAGGAGCGGAAAGGCGAATATCGCGGAAGGCTCGGATGCTTTAAAGACGAGTTTTAAGATGGGGATAAAACTGACAAATACCGCAAAAGCATCCGAAGAAGAACTTTTGGGAGATTATGAAGATTTCTTAAGACAAAGGGAACTGGAGATTTGGGATAAGAATGATCCCAGAGTTAAACTGTTTCGAGCGAAAGCAGCGAAGCTCGTAAGAAACTTAAGTAACTTAGGAGACATACGAGAATCAGCAGAGCTGATTCAGAAGGGATTACCGCTTTCGGAAGATCCGGAAGAAGCAGCAAATTTGATGCTTACCCTTTGTCATCAGGTTACTTATTTGCTGAATAGGCAGGTTGAAGCACTTGAGAGGAAACACGAAAGGGAAGGTGGTTATACAGAAAAGCTATATAATAAAAGGAAAGATTTTCTCAAAAAACCTAAGTAACTTAAGTTACTTAAGAAACTTATGAATCGAGACCAAGCTTTAAAACTTCTTCATGAACACATGGAGAATCAGAATTTGAGGAGGCACTGTTATGCGGTTGAGGCTGTAATGCGGGCTTTGTACAGGAGATTGGATGGGAAGGATAAATCCTCTTCCGCCAAGGCTTCGGAGGAGACCTGGGGAATTATCGGACTTTTACACGACGGGGATTATGAGGAAACCAAGGCTACTCCCGAACTTCATACTTTAAAGATGGCCGAGTGGCTGAAAAAGGAGGGTGTAACTGATAAAGAGATTTTAGAAGCAATATTGTCGCACAATTATTCACATACCGGTCAAAACCCCTCGACTTCGCTCGGGGCGAGCCCACCCAAAAATAAATTAGAGTGGTCTTTATATTGCTGCGACGAATTAACGGGGATGATCGTAGCGGTTGCGCTTGTCAAGCCAAATAAAACCTTAGCCGAGGTAACGGTTGATTCGGTTTTGCATAAGTGGGATCAGAGATCTTTTGCGGCGGGAGTAAAACGTGAGCAAATTGAAGAATGTGACCCACGACTCGGAATTCCACTTAGGGAGTTTATCGAGATTGCCCTCAATGCGATGCAGAATATCCACGAGGATTTGGGGTTATAGGAACTAGGATCAGAAGATAAGAGCGATGAGTCTTGAGAGAAGGTAAGATAAAAAGATAAGAATGATGAATCAGAGAATCAATTCATATAAGGAGTTAAAGTTTTGGCAGAAAGCAAGAGAAGTGAGCCTTCTTATAGTACGTTTGACGCGAGAATTACCGAATGAGAGAATAACATGGATAATAATAGATCAAATACTACGTTCTAGTTTTTCTGTCGGTGCAAATGTAGCTGAAGGCTTTGGTAAATACAAAGGAAAAGAGTATGCGAGGTTCTTGCAGATGGCTTTGGGATCCGCAAGGGAAACAGGATATTGGTTAGAATTACTAAAAGATATTTATCCAAAGTATTCCGGAAAGTTAGACAAAATTCTATTATTAAATACTGAAGTTATAAAAATGCTTGTTGTGAGTCTGAAATCTCTTAGAAAAAGTTGACTCATCACTTTTTACTCATATCTTCTTATCCTAAATACTTGACATTAATCAAGTTTATTAAATAAAATACTTTCATTGACAATCTATTAAAAGCGTTATCAGATGACCCTGTCTGCCGACAGGCAGGATTCCAATCATCGAGCTTTCCGAGGTAGCAATCGGAACGGGAAAGCACACGTCAAACGTGTCCGGCGCCGTAATAGCCATAAATTAAGTAAATAACTTACGCTGGCAACTCCTATACTTCATGGGGCGTATAACCAAAGTATAATGAATAGGGTTATATGACTCATCACTTTTTCCTATAATCCTATTATCCTAAACTGTGGAAGAAGATTTGACTGAATTAACCGGTTTAACAGAAAGTAAGCTGGCACGAAATATTACTAAAATTATTGCAGTGCGGCATGCTGAATCTGTGGCAAATAGTCAAGGTATTTATCAAGGGCAAACGTACGATACTGATTTGTCCGAATTAGGAAAGAAACAAGCGGAAGCTCTTGCAAAAAAGGCCAAAGATGTCGGTATAAATAGAATTATTTCAAGTCCGCTAAAACGAACATATCAAACCGCAATTGTCATATCCCGAGCCTGTAATTGTCCCATCGAGATAAGTGAACTTATTACCGAAACAAATCAGGGTGAGTGGGAAGGGAGAGATAAGAAAAAGATAGAGTCTTTATATCCTGATATCTATAACACATGGCTGACTAAACCAAGTCAGTCAGTGTTTCCAAAAGGCGAAGCCTTTACCCAAACTTTGGCCAGAATCGAGTTATTTCTTCATACGGTGGGACTTACCGACAATACCCTTCTCGTTACGCACGATAATGTATTAAGAATTATGGTAACTTTGGCAAACGGTTGGACGCTGGATGACATTTGGATGCACAATATCGAGCCAGCCGCTCTTAATTTTTTTGAAATAAATAAAGTGGGCGGAAAGAGTAAATTAAAGGTTTTGGAGTTAAATCGTAATGAACACTTAGGGAATTTAAGATCTGATATAAAAAAGCATGCACTTTAGACTATAATAATAATATGCTTGATATAAAATATATTCGGGAAAATAAGGAAAAAGTTGTTAAAAATACAGCTAACCGCGGAGTGGATTCAAATAAAGCTGACGTTGAAAAACTTCTTAGTATCTATGATAATTACCACAATCTTCTGGTAGAGATAGAAAACCTTCGATCTGAACGTAATAAATATTCCAAGGAAAATAAGGAAGAAAATAGAGAGAAAGGAAAGGAATTAAAAATTGAGTTAAAGGGTAAAGAAGATGAACTGAATAGGTTAGAAGGGGAAATGAACCAGATTTTGGCCTGGATTCCAAATATTTTAAGCGACGATACTCCGATTGGGAAAAATGAAGATGACAATGTTGATGTAAAAGTATGGTTGCCGGACAAGGGATACCTCGAGCAAACGCAGTTAGGAAAAGGTTTTGAAGTCGCCGATAAAATGCCGAGACTATCCTTTAAAGGAAAAGATCATGTGGAATTGGGTAAAACCTTAAACATTATTGATATTGAGCAGAGCGCTTTAGTGTCAGGTTCAAGATTCTGTTATTTAAAAAAAGACGCGGTATTACTCCAATATGCCATTTTTGATTTGTTATTTTCAGAATTAATTAAAAAGAATTTTACTCCAATGATTGTCCCCCTTTTGGTTAAAGAAAAAGTTTTATTTGGAACTAGTCATTTTCCAGAAGGATATAGTCAGGTTTATAAATTAGAAAAAGAGAATGTAGAAGATAACAACCAGCTCTACTTAGTTGGATCATCGGAACCCCCTCTTTTTGCTTATGGTATGGAGAAAAGATTTAAAGAAAGTGAACTTCCGTTCAAGATGTGTGCATTTACATCGTGTTTTAGAAGCGAAGTTGGCTCCTGGGGTAAGGATGTAAAGGGTATAAAGCGTGTTCACCAATTTGATAAGTTGGAAATGGATGTTATTTGTTTACCCGAACAGACAGATAAAATATTTGAGGAATTAATTTCAATCAATGAATGGTTAATGCAATCCTTAAAGTTGCCTTATCGAGTAATTCAAAAATGTAGCGGTGATGCCGGTTATAATGCAAGTCATAAACAATATGATGTTGAGGTGTGGAGAATGCCGGTTGAAGAGTTTATGGAGACCATGACAGACACCAACACCACTGATTACCAAGCAAGAAGACTTAACATCCGTTATCAAAAGAATAATGGAGATAAAGGATTTTGTTATACCGTAAACGATACGGGTGTTGCAATGGGAAGGATAATTCTGGCAATTCTTGAAAATTATCAGCAGGAAGATGGGTCAGTTATAGTCCCTGAAGTTTTGAGAAAGTGGATGGGGAAGGATAAAATTGTAAAAAATGAATAGACCTCTTTACCTTTATCATGCCTCGCCCCAGTGTGATTTAAAAATAATCGAACCCCGAAAAAATACTGCTCCGGAAGGATTCAAAAAAGGTCCTGTTGTTTTTGCAACTGATTCTTTTCCTTTCGTAACTCAATTTTTAGTGCCTCATGACGACTCATGGGCAAATGGCGGAGCTTTCGGAAGTACTTACTTTTTTGTAATAAGTGATGGCAAAAGATTCAAAAAGGTTGACAAGGGAGGCTGCGTTTATTTGGTGCTTTCCGATAATTTTACAAATTACAACAAACGGGAATGGTTTAGCAGAAAATCCGTTAAAACTGCCGGGAAAGTACACTTTTCTTCCGGACTTGACGCGATGATAATAACCAAAGTTCAGGTTTATTTTGTCAAACTCCAAGTTTACGAAGAAATTCAAAATTCCAAAGATCACGGCGTGTCAATTTTGAATAATTTAAAAAGTGAAAATGAAAAAAGAGGTCTCAAAGTAAAAAAACTTGAATTTTTTAGAGGTTCAAAAAAATTAATGTAATTTTACATTTTTGCGATAGTAGTTCTTTCCTTTGAGTTTGTCAGGTAACAATGATTCTTTCGTATATTTTTCATAGTTTTCCCCATATCCAATATCTTTCATAAGTTTTGTAACAGGATTGCGGATTTTAAGGGGAGTGGGGAGATTTCCAAATTTTTTGACATCTTCAACAGCGCTAAAATAAGCGTTATATGCTAAGCGGCTCTTTTTGGCGGTGGCCAAATAGACTACTCCGTGCATTAAGTTAATTTGGCACTCTGGGTATCCGATTGTCTCGCAGGCGCGGAAAACTTCATTTGCAACTACCAATGCAGTTGGGGCAGCCATGCCGATGTCTTCAGACGCAAAGACAACCATACGCCTTGCAATGTATAAAGGATCCTGCCCGGCTTCGACCATCCGAGCTAGATAATATAAAGCTGCGTCAACGTCACTTGCTCTCATAGATTTAATAAATGCAGAAATAACGTTGTAAAATTCCTCACCTTGTTTGTCGAATGTTAACTGCCTCCTCTGTAGTGCATTTTCAATGTCATCTAAATACACACTCCCGGAGTGTGCCGTAGGCGCAACACCACTCCGGGAGTGAATTAAATTCGAGGCTATTTCGAGGACATTTAATAAAACTCGTGCGTCACCGTTTGAGGATTCGAGCAAAAATTTTAAAGCTTTCGGCCGAATTTTAACTTTCAGTTCTTTTAAACCCCGTTTGGCAATAATTTTTAATTCCTTTTCAGTCAGTTGATTTAAAACAAGTACGCGACTGCGGGAAAGAAGTGGTCCGATGACTTCAAATGAAGGATTTTCGGTTGTAGCGCCGATTAAAATTATTTGTCCTTTTTCAACGTGGGGAAGTAGTTTATCTTGCTGAGCTTTGTTAAACCGATGTATCTCGTCAATGAAAATGATTGGCGAACTTTGCAGGGTCGTACCCTGCAAGGCCTGGCCTTTAAAGGGTAACCCCTGCAGGTTGGTTTTCGGTTGAATGTTTTTTCGGTCGACAATGATTTTTTGAATATCTTTACTGGATGTATTGACGGCCGAGAATTCATAAAACTCTCTTTTCAATTCATTTGCAATAATTCTGGCGAGAGTTGTTTTGCCGCTTCCGGGTGGGCCCCAGAAGATTAAAGAAGGAAAGTAGTCATTAGTTACTTTGTTACTTAGTAACTTAGTAATAATACCTTCCTTTGCGACTAGGTGTTCCTAGCCGACGAACTCGGACAGCTTTTCCGGCCTTATTTTTTCAGGTAATGGAATATTTTGCATGTGTTCTTATTTTATACCAAATAATATCCGAAGCAAAATGTAATTAGATGCTGACAAAAGGTAAATTGCGTTATTATAATCTAAGTATGCACAAAATATTTTCTATCAGACAATCTCTGGTTAATGTTTTCGGGAATTTAAGGAAATTACTGGTGATTTCCTGGAATGAGGATAAATTTTTAACTTTCGGATACATGGCTTCTTCAGGAATGGGTGCTTTTTTCCCAATTGCAGCAAGCTATGTTTTTAAGCTATTTATTGATGAAATTATTTCTTCAAAGGGAGTAAGTGTAGATATCCCGATAATATTAATTGCTTTACTTGCTTCGCGGTATTTAATAGACGCTTCCTGGGATTTTGTAATGTGGGTGGTCAGAGGAATATATTTTGACTTCCTTTTCAGGTACAAATTTCAAAACATTTTAAATTATATTTATTACAAGAAGGTCGTCTTTTTGGATCTTGAGCATTTTGAAAACCCTAAAATTCAGGATTTAATGACTAAGGCTCAGGACACTTTTACCTGGAAGCTTCCCAATTTTTTCAGGGGTTTTGCTTCACTTTTAAATAATATGATCAGCTATGTTGTTTCCTTCATTATTCTTATTCCATTTGGAGTTCAAATTCCGGCTCTTATGAGTTTGGTCACAATCCCGCAGCTCTTTTTAAGAGCAAAGTACGGAAGGTTGCAGTGGTCGATATACGGATCAGGTGCACCTGAGGTAAGAAAACTTTGGTATTTGAGCTGGTTATTGAGAGAGAAACGGTCGGTTGTTGAAGCCAGGATATTTCAGTCAAACCGGTCTCTGCTGAAAAAGTTCAGAAAAACACAGAAATATTTGTATGAACTAAACAAAAAACCGGTTGTTGAATTCATGCGTGCGGTAATGGTTCCCCAGGTTGTGAAATACGGCGTCCTTTTTATTTTCGCATATTCTAAAATTCCTGAAGTTCTGAACCAAAGCATGAGCGTTGGTGATTTTACCTTTTTTGTAAGTTTACTAGACAGAGTTACCAATAGTGCTACTGACATGATTTTAAACTTCGGCGAGATGTATGAAGATAATTTATATGTTAACCATTATTTTGAGGTCCTAAACCTTCCGAGATTGGTGAATGTAGCCCAAATTCCGGTGGAGATTGATTTTAGAAAACCTCCGAAAATTGAATTTAAAGATGTATCTTTTATATACCCCGGGACTGACAAATACGTTTTAAAAGACGTAAATTTTTCGATTTCTCCGTCTGAAAATATTGCCATAGTCGGTGCAAACGGTGCCGGAAAGACAACAATAGTGAAACTTTTGTGCAGGTTCTATGATGTGACTAAAGGTGAAATTTTAGTAAACGGCATAAATATAAAAGATTTAGACTTGAAATCCTGGTACAGGAGTATTGGCACTTTATTTCAGGAGTTTATGCACTATGACTTTACAGTTAAAGAAAATATTATGCTTGGAAACCCGGGAGTGAGAGATAACGAGCTTGTGCTACTTGCCGCAAAACAAAGCGGTGCGGAAGATTTTATCAAAGATTTACCCCAAAAGTATGATCAATTATTAGGGCGGCAGTTTGAGGGAGGTGTTGAATTGTCACAGGGTCAGTGGCAAAAAATTGCTATCGCACGGGCTTTCTATGAAGGGGCTCCGATTTTAATTCTTGACGAGCCGACCAGTGCAATTGACGCGGAGTCAGAGTATGAGATATTTCAGAATTTAAATAAATATTACAAAGATAAAACTTTGTTTCTAATTTCTCACAGGTTTTCCACCGTCAGGAATGCCGACAAGATAATTGTATTAAAGGACGGCGAAATTAGTGAGTCTGGCGGTCATGAAGAGTTATTAGCGATTGATGGTACTTATGCGCGGATGTTTAAAAAACAAGCCTTGGGTTATCAGTGATTATGGGGAAATTACAGGATTTTTTGACAGGAACTAAAGTTTTGGAAGAGGTTGAATCACCTATCAATGGAAAAATAGCCGTAACTAGAAGTTTAGCATTCGGAACTTATATTTCGGTTGGCGGTTTGACACAGTCGGGGGGAGTCTTGAAGAATATTTGGAAGAAGACTTTGAAAAAAGTTCATAGTTCACCGTTCATAGTTCACCGTTGTTTGATTTTAGGATTAGGGGGTGGGACTGCGGGAAAGTTGGTTAACGAATTTTGGCCCGAGGCAAAAATTACCGGAGTTGATTTGGATCCTGTAATGGTAGAATTGGGCAGAAAATACTTAAAACTGGATGAAATTGGAATTGATGTGGTAATTGGGGATGCATGGGATTATGTAAGAGTAAACAGTAAGAGTAATAGTAAGAGAAAATACGACCTTGTATTGGTTGATTTATATGTAGGTGATAATTTCCCTGAAAAATTCGAATCCCCTGAGTTCATAAAGATTGCAGGGTCGTACCTTGCAGATGGTGGTATAGCTGTTTTTAACAGGCTTTATTATGGGGAAAAAAGGAGGGAAGCTACGAGGTTCTTAAAAACTCTAGAAAAAGTATTTAAAAAAGTTGACGTTGTCTATCCCGAAGCAAATATAATGTTTTTGTGTAAGAATTAGACTTGCTATTATCACTCGCAGAGTTTGTTTGCTACAATTGAAGCTGGGGTGTACAATTTTAGGGTTGTCTTTTCACTATGTTAAAGCTATTTTCAAAATTTTTGGATTTGAACCAGAAGGAAATAAACCGTTTGGAAAAAGTCGCGGCACAAATTAATGATCTTGAGCCGAAGGTTAAAAAAATCAAAGATAAAGACTTTAGACTGAAAACCGAGGAGTTTAAAAAGAGACTTGAAAAAGGCGAAACTTTAAATGATATTTTGCCCGAAGCATTTGCTTTGGTTCGGGAAGCGTCAAGAAGAACTGTTGGCATGAGGCATTTTGACGTCCAGCTCATGGCGGCAGTTGCACTTTTTGAGGGTAAGGTTGCTGAACAAAAAACTGGTGAGGGAAAGACGCTCTCTGCGGTTCCGGCACTTTATCTCCATGCATTGACCGGGCGCGGTGCCCATTTGGTAACAGTTAACGACTATTTAGCAAGGCGCGACGCTGGTTGGAACGGGCCGATTTTCCATCTTCTTGGTTTATCTACTGGCTCAATAATTCAGGAAGGAAAGTCTTTTATCTACGATCACGAGTTTAACGATACGAGTCATGGGGATGAACGTTTGGCTCATCTTAAACCCTCCGAACGAAAAGCTGCTTACAATGCCGACATTACTTATGGAACCAACAATGAGTTCGGTTTTGATTATCTTCGCGACAACATGGTTCAGGCAACTAGCGAAATGGTTCAAAGAGGGCACTATTTCACCATTGTTGACGAGGTCGACTCAATTTTGATTGACGAAGCAAGAACTCCCCTTATTATTTCCGCTCCCGATACGGAACCGACGGATAAATATTTCAAATTTTCCTCCATGGTTGAGAAACTTAATCCAGATACGGATTTTTCAATCGATGAAAAGGTAAAGAGTGCGACTCTCACCGAACACGGAATAACCAGAGTCGAGAAAATTTTGGGAGTTGAAAATTTATACGAAAAAGATTGGGAAACGATTCATCATATTGAAAACGCACTCCGTGCCAAAACTCTATATCTCCGCGACCGCGATTATGTTGTCAAAGACGGCCAGGTAACTATTGTTGATGAGTTTACCGGACGACTCATGTTTGGACGGCGCTGGAGTGACGGTCTTCACCAAGCTGTTGAAGCAAAAGAGGGAGTTAAAATTCAGCAGGAAAGTAAGACTCTGGCGACAATTTCTTTTCAAAACTATTTCAGAATGTATGAAATCCTCTCCGGTATGACCGGGACCGCAGCAACAGAAGCAGAAGAATTTAAAAAAATTTATAACTTGGAAGTTGTCGTAGTTCCGACTCACAGAGATATGGTTCGAAAAGACCACCCCGACGTTATTTATAAAACGGTCAGGGCAAAATACGGAGCCGTTGTCAACGGGATTATTGAAAGATACCAGAAAGGTCAACCCATCTTGGTTGGTACAACATCGATAGAAAAAAATGAAATTATAAGCGACTACCTGAAACGCAAGAAAGTTCCCCATAACGTTTTAAATGCCAAAAACCACGAGAAGGAGGCGATGATAATCGCCGATGCCGGTAAACCCGGTGCCGTAACCGTTGCGACAAACATGGCGGGGCGTGGTGTAGATGTTGTTCTGGGTGGTTCGGTTCCGGACCGACCCGAAGGAGTTTCGAACGAAAAATTTATAAAGTCCAAAGAGTATGGGGGTTGGAAAGAGAGGCACGAGAAGGTGGTCAAGGCGGGAGGTTTGCATGTAATAGGAACAGAGCGCCATGAAGCGAGACGGGTGGACAATCAACTAAGGGGTCGTTCCGGCCGTCAGGGGGATCCGGGTTCGTCTCGTTTTTATCTTTCCCTTGAGGACGATTTAATGAGAATTTTTGGGGGAGAAAAGATTGCGTCAATTATGGATAGACTTGCTTTGCCAGAAGACCAACCGATTGAAAATAAGCTTATTAGCCGTTCAATAGAACAAGCACAGGTAAAAGTTGAAGGCTTTCATTTTGACGCCAGGAAAAATTTAGTCGAATACGACAATGTAATAAATCAACAAAGGGAAATTATCTATAATTTGCGAGGAAAGGTTTTGGAAGCAAAAGATTTAAAGAATGAAATCTTAGAGAAATTGGGAGACCAGATTGATAAGATTCTTCTTATATCCTGGCCTGTCGAGGGTGAAGAACCCGACTTTGAAAAAATAGTAGTCAACCTTTTGGAGATTGTGCCCTTTGACGACGCTTCAATAAAAAGACTTAAAGGTCAGTTGAAAGATCTCGACGGTAAAGAAAATATAAGAGCTTTTTTGGTCAAAGTAATTGATGATATTTATGTAAGTCGCGAAAAAGATTTGGTAGAAATAATGAAACAAGTTGAGCGCTTCGCATATCTGGGATCAATTGATAAGCATTGGATTGACCATATCGACCACCTTGATGGGCTTCGCGAGGGGGTCCGTCTGCGGGCTTACGGACAGCGCGACCCTTTGGTTGAATTTAAAAATGAGGCGTTCGGTCTTTTTGAAGGCTTACTCGACCGAATTGATGCAGAGCTTGCAAGACGTATATTTAGAGTTGGTGTTATGCGACAACCTCGGCCTGAAATTCCGCTTGCACAGGCGACGACTAATGTTGACACTCTGGATCAAACTGGCTTGATGGATACACCTACTCCTGAATTGGGTGCAGAAAGAGGTACTCCCGCCTTTGCTGGATCTCCTTCACCAATCACTAATCACCAATCGCCAGCCACTAATTCGTCCGAAGGACGAAAAAAGATCGGCCGCAACGACCCCTGCCCCTGTGGGGCAATTAATCCGGAGACAAGTAAGCCTTATAAATATAAGAAATGCGGTTTGATAAATGCACCATATCACAGAGGTTAATTATGCTGGCTTTGTCCGTCCGAAGCTTTAGCGGAGGAGGATGCGGAAGTGGAAAGAAGTGGAAACGTTGTCACTATCCACAGTTGGGGTAAGTATACCCAGTGTTGGAAGCTTATCAATACCCGGTGTTGGTATTATTAAAAGTGAACAGTGCCAAAAACTATCCGTACACTCGAATTGTCTCAAGAGAAGTCACTTTACAGATAAAGAAAAATTGGGAATAAATTGTCTTTTTTGACAAACTTCATTAAAGCTTCTAATAAGATGATCATCATTTGTAATTTCAATCTGATGCACAGAGCCTAAAGGGAAGTTTGGATGACGTACTAGGTTGCGTTGAACATTGGTGTAAGAAAAGTTACCTGAATATTGACTCCACATATTTGCAAGTAGTTCTTGAGAACACTGCGGATTTTGAGACAAAACCCATGAAGCCAGCCATTGTCTATGAGCTAAGTTTAAGTCATTGATTGTATCAAATGCTTCGCCTAAAACTTCCGGTGCCACACTATCTTGTCTGCAAAGAAGGATTATTTCTAGATCCTTTGAGGGTATCTTGGAAATTAGTTCAGCTTTCACTATTTGTAAAAAAATATTTTGATACCAAGGTTGGATTATGGAAGCCAATGCTAAATATTTATCGAAATCTACTTTTACTACAGTGTCTAAATCGAATAAAGCACATCCGACATCTGTTGGAATTCTGCCATCCTTCATCATTTGGTAATATAAAGATACCTGATTTGTAATACTACGGTATTCTGGATATAAAGATTTACTTAGCCAAAAGATTCTATCTGCTGTTCTTTTTCCTCCACTGATTTCTTTAATTTGTCGATATTCATTCCAGTACGTGGTTTGCGTTTGCTTATAAAAGCTTTCTTCTTCAAATGATCTGAACAAAGCATAGTCTGCAATCATCGATTCATAAAAACGCGATGATGCCCTCCCCATAATTAACCCAACCTCACCGTTGTCCGGAGTTAACGGAATCATTTCATCTGCAGAAGCACTATATCTCAGGTATGTAGTAAGAAATTCTTCTAAATGTTCAAATGGTACATGTGCATATTCGATAGGGAGACCTTCTTGATCGGGATCCAACTTAAATTCGCGTGGAAAATTATGAAAATCGAATCTATTCCCCTCTGAGTAATCTGAAATATCTATATCACCGCAAGGAAAGTGTCCGCGTACTAAAGATCCACGAACCCACAGATTTCCTCTAATTGAGGGTTTTAGGAAATCTTGCAGCTCCTCTATTGTAATTTCTTTTACCAGATCACTCTGTACTATCCATGATTCGATGGTTTTTTCTAAGAGTGGCGATTTTTGCATTTCCAGTAGCATTTCAGCTATCTTATATACTAGCTTATATGTGTAGTCAATTTCTGATGCGTAAATACAGGGGAATTGTTATACTCGAACCTAATGTAAGGTTCCCTATATGAATAGCAATTCAAAAAATGCCACTATCCTCAATTTCCATCATAATAGTATATGGACAACAAAATTAAAGTAAGGCTCAGGCTTGTCATTATCAAAAACGAAAAGTTACTCGCATATTATACTCAGGAAAATGATTTCTTTTTTTATATCGGTGGCAAACTTGAATATGGGGAATCTATCGAGGCGTGTTGGAAGCGGGAGGTAAAAGAAGAATTGGGAGAAAATGTAAAATTTTCTTTTAGAAAAATTCTATACATAAGAGATTATATAGATCCCTCTGAAAACGAGCACAGCGTGGAACTTTTTATTTTGGGGGATATTGATAAATTTGAAGAGGTTGAAGGTAGGCCCGACTCTGAATTTGAAGGAAAAAAGTGGCCAACTTGGTTAGAAATAAATAATCTTCCCAATAATTTATATCCAAAACAACTTACAAAAAAACTGCTTCAAGATTACAAAAAAGGATTCCCCAATACTGGGGAATATATTGGAAGAATGGATAGAGATAAGTAATAAATGAAAACTTCTCTAAAAAATAAACTCATAGAAATAGCCAGGACCTATTATAGCGACCTTGATCCATCGCATAGTTTTTCACATATAGAAAGGGTTCTATTAAACGCAGAAAAGATAGCTAAAACAGAAAAAGAGGCAGACTTAGAAGTTATTGTTCCAGCGGTACTTTTCCACGACGTAGTGACCTATGCAAAGAATGACCCCAGAAATAAACTCGCTACTGAAGAAAGTGCTACAAAAGCACAACAAATTCTTATGTCTATTCCTGAATTTCCGAAAGAAAAAATCAAACTAATTAAAAGTTGTATTAATAAGACTTCATTCTCAAAGGGCTTAAGAGCTGAAACTATAGAAGAAAGGATATTGCAGGATGCAGATATGCTTGAAGCAACTGGGGCCATTTCAATTATGAGGACTTTTACTACAGGAGGTGTAATAAGTCGAGCGCTTTACGACACTAAAGATCCATTTGCGAAAAAAAGGCAAACAGACGATTTCAAATATTCCCTAGATTTATTTTATTCGAGATTACTAAAAGTAAAAGATAGGATGAATACAAAAGAAGGTAAAAGATTAGCGAAAAGGAGAACCGAATTTTTACATAAATTTTTAGAAGAGTTAACATTGGAAATTAATGGAAAATAAAAGTTATACTGAATTGGTATGTGGCAGCCTATTTGTATGGCATTTCAAGAAGTGTCATTATCCCCAGTATGGGTAAAGAATGCGAAGTCCTGGGGCGTAGCCGAAGGAGAAAAAGTGCCACTATCCCCAGCTGCCTTCGAATTAAAGCTTTATTCTTTGGAAAATTTTGTATAACCTACAATATCTATGGTATCCGATGTACCCGCGTCGGTATTTGGAATACCGTTCTCATTACTAATGTATAAAATTTCGTAATCACCAGGAGGTAAATGGTTTAATGCTATTTCTCCTGAAATAACCGTCCAAGTTCCACCGTACTCGAATACATCTTTTACAACGATTTTATTTCCATCTTTGTAGGCTACAATTTCTGGGCTTTTACCTTCACGATGAATAATTAAATGGGGTGAAATAATGTACGTATCCCTTGAGAGTGAAGTGTCCCATGAGATGTCATTAATCATGCGGGGATTATCAGTATTTCTATCGTAAGGACGAATTTTAACTTCAGTAGGTACTGATTCATGTTGGGACTTAGTAATATTTATTTTAAATGGACCGTAATCATCAATCCAATAGAGATTGTAAATTCGATCTCGCCTAATAGAATGGCCTTTATATGGAGAGTTACCTAATTCTTCTTTAAATAAATGGAAAATATTTGCGCCCATTACCCAGTTTACCTCAATAAAATGTGGGAATAGGGGTGATAGTGTGTAATAACTCCAACAAAACAAACCGGCACATTTGGAATACTTTTCCCACACGCCCTTGTTATACCTACCTGAATATTCATCCGGATTGAAGAAAAGTGCGATCTGTTCTAAATCTACAGCTTTAATTGTTGGTGCTGTTAGTACTTGATATAATGTTTTTGCAAAAAGAAGCGCTAATATAGCAACCAGAAAAAGAGCTAATTTGCTGAGCTTAGTATGATTTTTAAATCGCGCCATTATTAATAACGATAGGCTAAATTGCTATTGAAAACAAGGTTTTGATATGCTAATTTTTGCGGATACCTATTTAGTCGACATATCAAGAATTGTCATCATCCCCAGTACGGATAATGATCCTGAGTAAAGTTGAATGGACCACTATCCACAACTGGGATAGTTTTGGAATATGTCAATCTCACTCAACGCAAACGCCGCAATTCTTAAAGGCAAGAAAATTCTAGTAACGAGAGAAAAGAATAGAAAACTTTATCTTTTGCCTGGTGGCGGCATCAAGAAAGATGAAGATCCTCAGCAGGCGCTTATTCGGGAACTTCATGAAGAACTGGGGATTAAAATCGATAATAAGAATCTTGAGTCATTAGGTAAATTTTCAGCTCCAAAAGTGGGGAGAAAAACTGAAAGAGAAACACAAGTTTTCATTGTTAAGAAATGGTCTGGAGAAATTCTTCCTCAAGGCGAAGTAGAGGCGATTGAGTGGATAAATAGCAATAATTTATCGCTCAGTTTGGAGTGGATACTTAAGCACCTTGTTATTCCGAAACTCAGAGAAAAAGGAATAATATACTAATTGATGAACGAAAAGTATTTTTACTCTACGCAAAGTGTCTTTTCCGATCCTGGCAAACATTAACGTTTGTTTGACGATCTTCCTGATTCAATAGAGGATTTATGCAACATCGTTCATGGGCTGGTTTTGCAAAAGGATTACACCGAGGAAATGTATTTTTTCAAGGCTCCTCAAGAAAGAAAACTTGAGGCGGATATCAGATACATAGAAAAAATTCTGGATAGAATTATGGAGATGGACAATTCGCAACTCAAAAAGCCAAGAGTTCCTATTAATAGGTTGTTTGGTTCATGTCGAGATTTTTCGTTGTTATTGGTTTCTTTTTTGAGACATACAGGTATACCTGCAAGAATACGATATGGTTTTGCAAACTATTTCAGTCATGAGTGGTTTGAAGATCATGTCGTCTGTGAGTACTGGAACAAACAGACCAAGAGCTGGATGCTAGTAGATTCGGAGCTAGGTAAAGAGGAAATTAAAAAAAATAAAATAGACTTTGATCCTGCAAGAGTACCAAGAGATAAATTTTTAACCTCGGGAGTTGCCTGGAAACTAGTTAGGGATGAAAAGGCAGACAGTAATTACTTCGGCGTGCCTCCAATAGACATTAAGGGAACTTGGTTTGTTTTTGCAAGTGTCGTGCGGGATTTGGCCGCGTTGAACAAAGTAGAACTTTTACCTTGGGAGTACACAGAATTCTCTAATGAACATTTTTACAAGGTTTCGGAGAGGGATCCAAGTGAAATTAATCTGATTGATAAAATTACCGAACTGTCTAGGGAACCGGGAAAAAACTTAAAAGAATTAATCACTTTATATCGATCTGATTCTAGACTCAACGGTAACAATCAAATTATCAGTTATACAATCGAGGGAAAAAAAATTATCAACTTAAAAACATGATTTCGTTAGTTTATTTTGATTTGGGGGGAGTTGTGAAGCTGGATTTCAGTACCATTATCCGCAATTACCCCCAACTTAATTTTCTAACATCTTCTAATTTCTTCTAATATATTCTAATTTATTTTAAATTATATGATATCCTTTGAATAATCCTTA
>CAYSZS010000001.1:20333-115467 GCA_964435575.1 uncultured Gammaproteobacteria bacterium
TTCTAATATATTCTAATTTATTTTAAATTATATGATATCCTTTGAATAATCCTTAGTTTTCCATTGATATCTATATGAGAAATCCCTTGGGATACAAAGTATTAAGAACTTATTAGCATTGTATCTTTGTATTCATGTATTAATACATGAATACAAAATAGGAAAGAATTTTTACAGACGACAACTTCAAGTTACAAGAATTCGACGTAGATAGTTATATAAACTAAACTATTTCCATATTTACAAAAGACGTCAATACAATTTTATCAATAGGTGTGAGGGTTTACCTATTAAAAAGGTTAGACAAGAATTGCTTGAGGGAGTTGAAGAAGTTTTCGAGAATTTCATTAAGAGATTGCTGTGAACCGTTTTCTTCCGGGGATTCATTAGGCGTGGGTTCCGGTGTTACAGACGGCGCTTTTGTTGGTGTTTCAGTTGGATCCATAGAATTATTTTGATTAAGAGTTGGTGTGGGATTGTCTGAATCAGAATTCTCGTTGACATTAATTTCTCCCGGACCTTCGAGTTTCCATTCTTTGCCGTTAATGTTAACTAAAGACGTTCCTTCACCTTCCTGGCTAATATGAACATCGGTTCTGGTTTCCGAGGTAAACGAAGAAGTGTTACTTTGCGTGTTTACATTATTATTTATATAAACTTGAGTACTTGAATTACCTCCGCTTCCGCTATTACTACTTGCCCTTACATAATTGCTTACACTCGCGTGAGAAATTGGGGTATTTGTTAACAATACGATTGCGCAAGCTATTAATATTAGGGCAGTGAGTTTCATTTTTATATTATACACACCAAATCAAGGGAGCGGTAATTCTTATTCGACTTCGGAATTTAATCGATATACAATCTTGATGCAGGATGCTAAATATTTTCTCCCAAAATTTGTTTCTAGGGGTTCTAATTATTTTAAATTTTGTTTTTCTGGCTATATCTTTTTACAAACCAAAACCTGTTTTAAATCTAATCCCTGTAATATTATTCGCAGCTTTAAGCGTGATTCAAATAAAATCGGTGAACTTTAGGGAAGTTTACAGATTCAGTGCCAGTGAACTTGATTTGCAAATTCAAAGAATGAATCTTTACCCCCCAAAACTTGCAAGACTTGGATATATTTTGGAGCGAAAAAAAGAGACACAGATTATTAAAAGGATTGAAAAAAACTTCTTCGACACAATAGATTTTAATTCATATTTCCCGAATTATTTTTCTTACTTTGAATTTCCGTTTATTCTTTACGGAATTTATCTTTTTATCAAGAAAAAAGTGGCAATTCAGATAGGACTTTTCACTTATTCCTTTTTACTTATTACTATTTTTGGAGTTCATGGAAAAATCGGACCGTTTATTCTTTTCCCGTTTATTAATCTCTTTATTTTTATTGGACTTGTAAAGATTTTCAGATTTGATAGAAAGACATGACTAGAAAGTTATCGACCCTTATATTGTTACTTATTCTTACATTTGCCGGATTTATCTACTTTTATAGATTAAACCAGATACCTAACGGATTTTATGTCGACGAGGCGGCTATTGCTTATAATGCTTATTCTATTCTTCAAACCAGAAAGGATATTTTTGCACAATCCTATCCGATTCTATTTAGACTTTTAGGCTCTTACACTCCGCCATTATTTATTTACTTATCAGTGCCTTTTATAACATTTTTCGGAATGGAACCTTTTATTTTCAGAAGCATATCTGCTATATCCGCATTGGTTAGCATTATCTTTTTTTTCTTGTTAATCAAGAAACTTAATATCTTACACTCAACTGTTAGCTTATACTTTGCCACATTTTTTTACGCAATTAGTCCTTGGCTCATTTTCAATGCGAGACTTGGATATGAAGTCACTTTAGCATTCCTCCTTTTTAACATAGGAATCTATTTTGTTTACATAGCATTTAAAAAACCTAAATATTTAATTTGGGGATGTTTCTTTTTATCCCTGTCCACCTACGTAGCTCATACACAAAGATATCTTGTTCCAATTTTTTTTACTTTCTACCTTTTAGTTTTTAGAAAATTTGTTTTTCAGAAGATGAATTTAAGATTCTTGAAACTGTCTTTTTTAGTAATCTTGCTTACACAAATCCCAAACTTTCTTGTGCTTAATACTCCTGCATTTTGGGTTAAAAACGAAAGACTAACTGAGCAGAATCCAGGCCAGGTTGTATCAAGTATTATTAATCAAACGTTTACTTACATTTCTCCCAGGAATCTTTTTTACGAGCTTTCCGATATAGATATGCAGCATACCATCCCTGAAATTTCCGTAATGTATAACTTTCTGGTTATACCTTTTATAATCGGTATCTATCTTCTTTTCACTTCAATCAAAAAAACTGGTTACAAATTTGTTTTACTTCTTTTTATAACATCTTTAATTCCTGCAGTTTTTTCAGGACAGTTTATTTCCATTCAAAGAGCTCTGCCTTTTTTACTTCCTCTAACAATAATTATTGGCCTTGGGATAGACTTAATATGGGAAAGAATTGGCTATAAAATTACCTTGCCGATTTTTATCCTCTTATCCTTTTATTCTCTTGTCCTTCTATACCGCTCGTACTTTGTGCTTTTTCCAAGGGAGCGTGCTAATGCTTGGAATTATGGCTATAAGGAATTGAGCAACTTTATCAGGCAAAGTCCTGATACAAATTTTGTTATCGATAATAC
This sequence comes from uncultured Gammaproteobacteria bacterium, assembly GCA_964435575.1. Taxonomy (GTDB): domain Bacteria; phylum Patescibacteriota; class Microgenomatia; order UBA8517; family UBA8517; genus GWB1-39-12. The sequence continues at coordinate 23,026 of CAYSZS010000001.1, forward strand.
CCGAAATCCAAGAAATTATATTTTGCTTCTGTACTTTTTAGATTATCCTCCATCTATCTACCAAAAGGAGGTTAATCCGATTTACAAAGTTGATTATTACCGCTCGTTACCCCCCGAAACAAGTTACAAATTTTCAAATATAGAGGTACGGGGAATTGATTGGGAAAAAGATCCCTGTATAAAGCAAGTTTTAGCGGGGGATAAACTCTCAATTTCAGAGGACCAGGCGAAAGAGCATGAACTGGAAAAGGTTTATGAATTAAAAGATCAGCAAGAGCGAATTATATTTCAAGGTTATAAAACCAACCCTGAAAAGAAATGTAAGTAAAATCGTAATATAATATCGTCATGGGATTTGAAGAAGAAGGGAGTATCGAAAAACCGTCACAAAAACCTGCGGGGACAGGTAGCTCAATGACCTTGGCCAAGGCTGTTGAGCTGGGTGAATACGACCCTGAGTTTTTGGCAACATTTGCCGAGTGGCATGGTTTACCCAGGCATATCCAATTTCAATATGTCCGCCAAGCATTGGACAATAGACATAGACACTTAATCACCCAATGGGCAGAAGTAAATAACATGCTTGACTTTAGCAAGAAACCACACCTATCGGAAGCGTTGGAAAATATTATGGCACAAATCAAGAAACTGGAAAAAGACAGAGAAAAACTGTATTTAGAATATTCGAAATAATTTCTATGACTGCCAGGACACATGACGCATTTGCTTTTGCTTCTCTCATTACTGTTGCCGCTTTTTTTCCGCCCGAGTCTCTTAATCTTGCAACCCTATTGGTTTCAATAGTAGGAGCGGATATTGGTGCTTTAATTCCCGATATGGATGGTGCGGGGAACAGGCTGTGGGATTTGTTGCCTGCCGGAGACAAGATGGGAAAAATCTTACGAAGAATTTTTTACAAACATAGAACTTTAACCCACTCAATAATAGGAGTGGTTGCTATTTATAAACTTCTTGAGTGGGTTTTGGTCCGGCTCTTAAATCCCGGCTTTCTGGACGAGAAGATTGTACTAGCTGCTATTATGATAGGTTATCTCTCACATTTACTGGCAGATAGTCTAACGGAAGAAGGCGTGCCTTTTCTTTTTCCGTTGAGAATCAACTTCGGAATTCCTCCTATAAAGAAATGGAGAATAAAAACAGGAAGGTGGTTTGAAAATTTTGTTATCTACCCTGCAGTTTGGATTTATCTAATTTGGTTTATTAATACAAAAAGCGACGTGTTAACCAAAATTATCCGACTAGTGAATAGTTAAATTTTATTGTACTATTACCTCTACCTCGTCATGGTCAGCGCTTTCTCTAATGCAAAAAAACAAATAGATTCGGTTGCACCGATTTTGATAACCGACTTCCCTGACAGAAAAAGATTTAGGAAGGCTATTGAACTTCTTAAAAAACCACAAAAAGTATTAAGTACAAGTTTAAGTTTAAGAATGGACAATGGACGCGTTAGGAATTTTTCAGCTTTTCGTAGCCAGCATAATGACGCAAGAGGGCCTTTCAAGGGTGGAATCCGTTTTCATCCGCAAGTTTCTGAAGACGAAGTGAAAGCCCTCTCAGTTTGGATGAGCATCAAAACCGCCGTGGTCGGGATTCCCTATGGCGGTGCTAAGGGAGGCGTGGTTGTTAATCCTAAGGAACTGCCGGTAAAAGAAATTGAAAAATTATCCAAAGTCTATGCGGAATTTTTAACTCCTTATATCGGTCCATGGAAGGATGTTCCTGCACCTGATATTAATACCGGTGCGCGGGAAATGGCTTGGATGCTTGAGGCTTATGAAAAAAAGGTAGGTTATCATGCTCCCGCAACATTTACCGGAAAACCGATTGAGTTAGGAGGTTCTTTGGGTCGCGAAGAGGCGACAGGCCAAGGAGGGGCTTATGTTTTAGCACAGTACTTAAAAACTAAAAAACTGAAAAACGGAAAAACAACGATGGCAATACAAGGATTTGGAAATGTTGGATATTGGTTTGCAAAGTTGGCAAGTAAGGGTGGATATAAAGTTATTGCAGTTTCGGATTCGAGTGGGGGAGTTTATGATTCGAAAGGTTTGAACATTGATAAGCTTGTTGAATTGAAGGAAAAATATGGATCGTTTGTAAATTTTCCAAGAATTAAGAACTATGAGCTAATAACTAATAACGAATTATTGGGTTTAAAAGTTGATGTGTTAGTTCCAGCCGCACTCGAGAATGCAATAAATAAAAAAAACGTCAAAAATATCAAAGCAAAAGTAATTCTTGAAATGGCAAACGGTCCTGTTACTCCTGAGGCTGAAGAAGTACTTTTGAAGAGAGGAGTGGATATTCTACCCGATGTTTTGTGTAACGCAGGGGGTGTAACTGTTTCTTACTTTGAATGGGTCCAAAATCTTCATGGTTATAGATGGACTAAGGAAAAGGTGAACTCAGAGTTGAAAGTCATTATGAACGAAGCTTTTAATTCAATATATAAAACTGTAAAGGCAAAGAAAATTTCATATAGAAAGGCGGCATACGTACTGGCCGTCAAAAGAATCGTCGATGCGATGATTTTGAGAGGAAGGGTTTAACGATTAAAAGTCAATCTTTTGTTTGTCCAAAATTGAATAACTATTTCTTTGCTCGTCTAAAGAAATAGTTGAAAGAAAGGACGGCCTGCAGAAATTTGATACCTCGTTCACTCGTTCATAACAATGTTACTCAGCTCAAAACTAAGCCAGACTATTAGCCGTGAGAGGTCTGTCTTAGGTTTTCGGTTCGTAACATTTTAAGGTATTCACTCCCTCACTCGAAATCAAATTTCTGACGGCACTTAAAATGCAAACCCATCCGTCGTAGCCTTGGCGTAGGCGGGTCAAAAAACACACGGGAAAAATTAATTAATAAAGATTGACTAATTGTCGGGATTTGTTTTACTTACTATAACGGCTTTGGATTTCGGGGATTAGATATTCATTGAAGGCTTTTTCGATGTCGTAATCAGGTTTCCAACCCCAGTCGGAGCGGGCTTTGGAATCGTCAATATCGGCCGGCCAGGAGTCGACGATTTTCTGGCGGTTTGAATCAGGTTTATAACTTACTGCCGAGTCCGGGAAAACTTTATTAACGAGATCTGCGATATCTCCTGCTGTTGCGCTGAAAGCCGAAACATTATAAACCGATCTCGATAGCTTCTCTTTTGGTACTTCAATTAATTGAAGTAGTGCTTTTACCGCATCTGGCATTACCATGAACGGAATAATCGTATCCGGTCGAACGAAAGACTCGTAACCTTCTCCTTTTGCGGCCGAATGAATCATTTCCGGCGCATAATCGCTCGTTCCACCGGAAGGAATTGTCATAGCACTGATAATCCCGGGAAAACGAAGACAACGAAAATCCACAATAAGTTGTTGGTGGTTGGTAGTTAGTAGTTGGTAGTTAGAGGAGTAATAGCTTCCTAACATCTCGCAATAAAGTTTATTTATTCCATACATTGTGATTGGAGTGTTATGTTCTTCTTCTTTAAGAGGTTTTAGACTGTTTTTTGTTTCAAGCGTTGGGATGCCATAAACCGCGATTGAGCTGGGAAAAATGAATTTAATAGCCCTTTTTTCAACATATCCAACTCTATTGGTAGTGCTTAATAATGAGTTTGTTCCGTTCACGTTAACATCATGTGCTCGCTCGGGATCTTTTTCGGCGGCAGTTGAAAGTATCGCGGCAAGGTGGAAGATTATCGATATAGAGTGCTCTTTTAGAAGATTTTCAACGACAGTCTTGTCCAAAATATCGGCCACAACCGTTTCGTGAACAAAGGGTTTGAGGCTGTCATCAAGTTCTCGGATATCGAGCGCGACGATATCATACTTTTTTAATTGAGAAAGAGCAGGAATAAGACCATGGCCGACTTCTCCATTGGCACCGGTTATCAGTACTGTCTCCATATTTCTATATTACACCCAATTTTTCCCCTATTTTTGAAAACGCATCAAGACATATATCAAGTTCTTTTCGGGAATGACTTGCGCTCATCATTACACGAATGCGCGCCTTATCTAAGGGAACTGTTGGGTATCCGATTGCCATCGCGAAAATGCCATTATCGAATAATTTTCTGCTAAACTCCTGTGCTGCTTTTACTTCACCAAGCATTACGGGAACAATCGGTGTTTCACTTTTTCCGATGTCAAACCCTAACTCGATCATTTTTTCTTTAAAATATCTTGTATTTTCCCAGAGTTTCTTAACTAGAGTATCAGATTTTTCAAGAATCTTTACGGCGGCAATGCAAGATGCAACATCTGGGACGGTCATTGCTGATGAAAATAAGAAGGGACGAGCGCGTTGCCTTAGCCAACCGACAATAGTTTTTCGACCCGCGACATATCCACCGACGACTCCAAAGGCTTTGCTCATTGTTCCAATTTCGATATCTGCTTTTCCGTGAAGATTAAAGTAGTCAACTATTCCACGGCCGTTTTTACCCAAAACCCCTTCGCCGTGTGCATCGTCGACCATTAAGATGCATTCGTATTTTTCGGCAATTTTTACAATTTCGGGGAGCGGAGCAATGTCTCCGTCCATCGAAAATACCCCATCGATTACGATTAATTTTCTGTTTTGAGTTTTGCCTGCCCCGAACCGAATGGTTCTGGGGGGATTTTGGAGTTTTTTTTCTAAATCTTTTGGATCACAATGTTTATATCTCACAACTTCTGCTTTAGACAAACGGCAGGCGTCGATGATGCTTGCGTGGTTTAATTCGTCTGAAAAAATTAAATCGCCTTCTCCGACAAGCGCAGGAATTGTTGCGATGTTTGCATTAAAACCAGATTGAAAAGTAATCACATCTTCTGTTTTTTTAAACTTTGCCAGAGCTTTTTCTAGTTCCAAATGAAGTTTTGTAGTTCCCGCAATTGTCCGAACAGCGGTTGGTCCGATTCCGTATTTATCAATCGCGCGCTTTGCAGCCTTTTTAAGTTTCAGGTTATTAGCCAGCCCTAAATAATTATTGGTACAGAAGTTTAAAACCCATTTTCCGTCAACTTTTATTTTTGCACCTATCGGAGAATCGATTGTTCTTATATTTATCAGGAGGCCTCCTTTTTTGAGACCTTGTAAGCTTTCAGAAATCCAATTTATTTTATTATTAATTTCCATGATACATGGTATCATGATATTAACATGGAATTTCTTGCCTGGCATTATACAAAAGGGATTAATTACTATCTAAAAAGCTGGCTTTCAACTGTCAATTGGTTTACCCACTATTTTTCATTACCACTTCTTCTTAAGACCCTATTTTCACCCTGGAAGAGAATGGTGGTTACCGACGCTTCAGCCGGTTTTAATTTTCAGAAAAAGTTTGAGGCATTTACTTTTAATCTCGTTTCAAGAGGTGTTGGAGCTATGGTTCGTTTTATTTTGTTTTGGACCGGACTTATCTTAATTATTTTTGGATTTGTCGGAGGAGCAATCGGAATAGTCTTCTGGGTTATAATGCCTTTTTTTGGCCTCTCCGTCTATTCAAAGTATAAAAGGCAGGTTAAAAATTATGTGAGTGAACTTCTTTTTAAAATAAAATCGGAGAAACTGGAACCTTTAACGGTAATTTTTGATAGTACAGCGGGTTTATTTGTTCTTTCTCGTATAAATATAAATTCCGCGGAACTTTTGCAAAATGCCAATATGAAAAAGATCACATTTGCGAAAGAGTCTTTTGAATCCTTCGAGGAAGTAATAACTTATCTTATTAAAAATAATGTTTGGAAGGATGAGTTTTTCAATAAAAAAGAAATAACGGCTGAAGATTTAATTTTGGCTGCAAGCTGGTGGGATAGAAAGCAAAGTGAAGAAACGTCTTTTGACGAACCTTATTTTGGTAGGCCGGGAATTGCGCTTGAACTTACTTTTGGTTATACACCGGTACTTAATCAATATTCAGTTGATTTAAGCCTTCCCCAATCCTTTTCCCACCGGTTGATAGGAAGGGGTCAAATAGTTTCCCGGATGGAAAGGGTACTTACGGCAGGAAGTAGCGTACTTTTAATGGGGCAGCCTGGAGTCGGGAAAAAGACTGTTGTTTTGGAGTTTGCGAGGCGCGCGGCAAGTGGAGAGCTTGGTCGGGAAATGGCTTATAAGAGAGTTCTTGAATTTGATTACAACGCTCTTCTATCGAATGCAACGGATGTTAACAAGAAAAAAACTGAGCTTGCTGAGATATTGGCAGAGGCGTCTTCCGCCGGGAATATAATTCTTATGTTTCGAGACATCCAAAGACTCATAAATCCCGAGGTAGAAGGATATGATTTTACCGACGTAATTGAAGGCCATCTTGAAAAAAGAGCGTTAAAAATTATAGCCGTTTCCACGAATACAGAGTACGAGAGGTTTATTGCAGGAAACTTAAGGATAAGAAAATATTTGGAGAAAGTTGAAGTTACGCCACCCACAAAAGATGAGGCGATGCAGATACTAATTGATGCTGCCAAACGTTGGGAATTACTTACAGGATTATTAATTACGGTGTCTAGTTTAAGGCATATTCTCGATGAATCTGATCGCTATATCACCGAAGTTCCGTTTCCGGAAAAAGCGCTGGAGCTTCTTGATGCCGTTATCTCCCTAAAAGAGCAACAAGGGGGAGGAATTTTGGTGATCGATGACGTAAACATTGTTTTGGCCGAAAAAACAGGAATATCATTTGCAAGGCTTACCGGTGAGGAGAAAAAACGATTGGAGAAAATTGAAGACATAATTCACGAAAGACTGATCGATCAGGATATTGCAATAAGTCTTATAGGTAAAACGTTGCGAGCAAAAACCGTCGGAGTTGTCAAAGAAGATAGGCCGTTGGGTTCGTTTCTTTTTTTGGGTCCGACGGGAGTTGGAAAAACAGAAACGGCTAAGGTTTTGGCAAAAGTATATTACGGAGCAAGCGAAAATATATTGAGATTTGATATGGCGGAATATTCCGGAAGAGAGGGTCTGGAAAGGCTAATTGGTTCTGTTTCAAAGAATTTGCCCGGCGCGTTAACGACAGCCATAAAAAATAAGCCGGCTAGTTTACTTCTTCTCGACGAGATTGAGAAAGCTACAAAAGAAATTTATAATCTATTTTTGTCGCTTCTTGATGAGGGGATTATTACCGATGCTTTTGGAAAAAAGATTGTCTGCCGCCACTTATTCGTGATTGGAACTTCAAATGCCGGGGCCGAATTTGTAAGGCAACTCGTTAATAGGGGAATTTCGGGAGAAGAACTTCAAAAATCGGTTGTGAATCATGTTTTGGAAAAAGAAATATTTTCTCCAGAGTTTTTAAATAGGTTTGACGGGGTGGTTGTCTACGAGCCTTTAAAACCGGATGACCTTGTCAAAATTGCCCACTTGATGCTCTTAGAATTAGCCGAAAACCTTAAAAAGAAAAATATTACGCTCACGCTTACGGATGATACAGCCCAGAAACTTGCTAAAGATGGGTATGATCCAGCATTCGGAGCAAGACCCATGAAAAGAATTTTGAACATTGTACTTGGTGACCTAATTGGTCGCGCAATTTTAAAGGGTGAAATTAATGAAGGAGACAAGATAAAACTTCTACCTGGGGAAGGAAAAGAGGAATTTAGGTTAGAGAAAGTCCCAGTCGCATGAGATATGAAATTATCTAACGGGACGGGATCGGGAGGAGGTGATTATGGACAACCATATCTATAATCTAATTAAATCGCTCAGCAAAAAGGCACAGGTAGTTTCTAAGTATGATACTTATTTAAAAGACGCTGGTAGCTGTGAAACTTGCCAAAACCTGTGGAATAAGTTAAAGAGCGAAGATCAATTACAATTACAAGAAATTAAAAAAGTTTTACAAAGTCATGTAAAAGATGGAACTCTGTAATTAATTTTTTGAAATTGTACCGTTAGCTTCAGAATTTAGTTAAATTGCCCCTTCCATTTGTATTAAAAACACTGCTACTATGGTATTGGATATTTTTATTTGTACCGCTAAATGCGGTAATTTAGTGTACTTGAAAATGCCTCTGAAAGTATTGATGATTGGTTGGGAGTTGCCTCCTTTTAACAGTGGCGGATTGGGTGAAGCGTGTCTTGGTCTTGCACGGGCCATTTCAAGAAAAGGAGTAGGTATAACGTTTATTCTTCCCAAGAAACAGGAGTTTAAATTTGATTTCATTAATTTAATTTTTGCGGATGTAGACGAACTTGAGCTAGCTTTGCCGGCCGCCTACGTAACTACCCACTCATGGTCGAGAATGTTTTCAACCGACGACCTTCCGCCCGACTATGTTAAAGCAAGCCTGAAATACGCAGAGAAAATGGAAAAGCTGATAAAGAGATTCGTCGGCAATGTAGATGTTATTCATGCCCACGACTGGATGACTTATCCTGCGGGAGTTGTCGCAAAACGCATACTTAATAAACCGCTTGTTGTTCACGTCCATTCTACAGAGTACGATCGTACAGGAGGCCACCTTCCCAACCCAGCCGTCTATAAAATTGAAAAAATGGGATTTGAGGAGGCAGATAAAATCTTGCCCGTGGGAGGGTATATGAAAAGTATAATAGTTGATAAATATGATATAGCGGAAGACAAAATAATGACTATCTACAACGGAGTTGACGAAGAAAAGAAAGATCTTCCTCCCGCCCTAATGGCTTATAAAAAATTGGGTTACAAAATAGTGCTTTATTTAGGAAGAATCACGCTTCAGAAAGGGCCTGAATATTTCGTTCGTGCAGCCGGGAAAGTTGCCGATTATTTCTCGAAAGTTATTTTTGTGGTGACAGGATCGGGAGACATGCAGGATTATATGATTTCTGAAGCCGCGCGTCTTGGCATACTTGATAAATTTATATTCACTGGATTTTTGAGGGGTGACGAGAGGGACCAGATATATCAAACGGCAGACCTATATGTTATGCCTTCGGTATCGGAACCTTTTGGAATTACCGCACTAGAGGCTGCGGTCAACGGGACGCCGGCACTGATTTCTAAACAGTCAGGAGTATCCGAAATTTTTATAAATGCCTTGAAAACCGATTTTTGGGATATTGATGAAATGGCCAATAAGATTTTGGCTGTTATTAAATACGGAAGTTTGAGGAAAGATTTACGTAGGGAGTCGGGGAAAGAGGTCAAGTCATTTAGCTGGTCTCGCGCAGCGGATGAGGTTTTGAAAGTCTACAACCAGTTAATTACATAAATTGACTTAAACAATGACCAAAATCCGATATCTAAAATATTCTGTTTTTTTAAGTTCTAAACTTGTTTGGAATTTGAGAAATTGGAATTTGTTTAGGGTTTAGAAATTAGGATTTAGAAATTTTTATTGTATGCCATCAATATGTCTTTATTTTCAGGTTCACCAACCCCTGCGTATAAAACGCTACAGGGTTTTTGACGTAGGACTTGACCATGAATACTTTAACGATTCCTCTGAAACCAATTTGAATAATAAAAAAATTTTGGCCAAAGTCTCCGAAAAGAGTTATTTACCCGCAAACAAACTTCTTTTAGAACTTTTGAAAAAATATCCCCAGATGAGAATTTCTTATTCTTTTTCGGGAGTTATATTAGAGCAACTTGAGGCAGATTTCCCTAAGGTTCTAAAATCGTTTAAGCGCCTTGTTGATACAGGAAGGGTTGAAATCCTTTCAGAAACCCACTACCACTCTTTAGCCTTTTTTTATTCTCTTCCTGAATTTGAGTCGCAGGTTACGCTTCACAAGGAAAAAGTAAAAAAGGTTTTCGGAGTAACCCCTTGCGTTTTCAGAAATACCGAACTTGCATATTCGAATGAATTGGCTTCTTGGGCTGATAAAAAGGGTTACAAGGCAATTTTGGCCGAAGGCTGGGATACATTTTTAGGCTGGCGTAGTCCGAATTTCGTTTACAAACCGGTTGGCACCAAAAAAATCAAACTCCTTCTCAAAAACTATAAATTATCTGACGACGTTGCCTTTCGTTTTTCCGAAAAATCCTGGGGTGAATGGCCTTTGACTGCTGATAAATTTGCCTCCTGGGTATCAAAACTAAACGGTAATGGGCAGGTTATAAATCTTTTTATGGATTATGAGACTTTTGGCGAACACCAGTGGAAAGAGCACGGAATATTTGAGTTTTTGGCTAATTTACCGAAAGAGATTTTAAGACATCCCGATAATGATTTTGTAACGCCGGGAGAAGCTGTTAAAAGATATCCTGCAATGGATGAAATAGACGTTCCTTACATAGTGACCTGGGCAGATACCGAACGCGATTTATCTGCCTGGACGGGCAACGCTATACAAAAATCCGCGATTAAGCTTATTTACTCTATGGAAGATAAAGTTTTGAAAACTCGCGATACAACAATAATCAGAGATTGGAGAAACTTACAAATTTCAGACCATTTTTACTATATGTGTACAAAATGGTTTTCTGACGGGGACGTTCATAAGTATTTCAATCCATACGAGAGCCCCTACGATGCTTTTATTTCATATATGAACGCGGCAAAAGATATTGAGTTAAGGCTAAAGAAAGCAAAGAAAAGAAAAAATGCCTAAAGCAATAAATCTCGGCAATGGGACGGTATTAATCGGACTGGACTACTTTGGTCAGGTCAAAGATTTGTATTATCACTATCCGGGCCTTGAGAATCATGTGAGTGAACACTTGACACATAAAATCGGAGTATACGTTGATGATCGGTTCTTTTGGATTGATGACGCGGGCTGGAGTGTTAAAGTTTCTTCAGAGGGTGATACGATGGCCTCCGACATTTCAGCAAAAAATGAAAGTCTGGGGATGGAAATTCTCTTTAAAGACGTCGTCTATAACGAAAAGAACATGTTTATTAGAGAAATCACCGTCAAAAACTTATTTGACAGGAAGCGAAATATAAAGCTTTATTTCAACCAGCAGTTTAATATCAGTCAAAATCACATTGGGGAAACAGCTTACTATGACCCAAGGGGCGAGGTAATTATTCACTATAAAGGTAGACGTGTCTTTTTGGTAAATACTTATTCCGAAACGGGGGGTTTTGATGCTTATAGCGTTGGCTTGTTGGGCATCGAGGGGAAGGATGGTACATATAAAGATGCGGAAGATGGAAATTTAAGCGGCAATCCTATCGAACATGGAACGGTCGATTCGGTGGTTGAAGTAAAAGTTGATATTCCCCCCAAGGAGGAAAAGGTTATTTACTATTGGATATGTGTTGCAAAATCTATCAGGAAGGTAAAGGACCTGAATGAAGAGATTCTGGCAAGACACCCAAAAGATATAATCGAGTCGACCGTTGACTATTGGAGGGCCTGGGTTAATGTACAAAATTTTAGTTTCTATAAGCTCAGTCAGGAAGCAGTAGCGCTTTTTAAAAAATCTCTTTTTAACATAAGGAGCCATGTTTCAAAAAATGGCTCGATAATTGCTTCTGGGGATTCAGAAATGCTTCAATTCGGAAGAGATTATTATGAATATGTTTGGCCAAGAGATGCTGCGTTTGCCACAATCGCTCTTGCCAAAGCGGGGGATTTTAATACGTCAAGTCGTTTTTTTAAATTTTGTGAAGATGTGATAACGGAGGAAGGATATTTTATGCATAAGTATAGACCAGATAAAGCTTTGGGATCTTCCTGGCACCCTTGGATAAGAGATGGGAAGAAGCAGTTTCCAATACAAGAGGACGAAACGGCTTTGGTTATCTATGCTTTGTGGAAACATTATCAACTCTCACGCGATCTTGAATTTATCGAAGGGATTTATAACTCTTTGGTCAAAAAAGCTGCCGAATTTATGGTTTCTTTCAGGGATGAAAAGACTGGTCTTCCTCGGGCGAGTTACGATATTTGGGAAAGAGTTTATGGAATTAGTACTTTCACAGCATGTTCTGTCTATGCGGCACTTACCTCCGCCTCGTACTTTGCCAAGCTTCTTGGCAAAGAAGGGGGTGAGGAAAGATATAGAATCGCGGCAGAGGAAATAAAAAAGGGAATTTTAAAGTATCTTTACGATGAGCGTGAAGCTTTTTTTTATAAACTAATAGATACATCCCAAAAGCAACCACTGATTGACAAGACCTATGACATGTCTTCAATCTACGGCATTTACAAGTTTGAAGTTTTAGCGATTGACGATCCTAAGGTAAAGAAGGCAATGGGAAAGACTGTCGAGAGACTTGAAGTAAAAACGGAGGTTGGAGGAATTTCAAGATTTGAAGGTGATATTTATCATCACAAAGGAGGAAATTATCCGGGGAATCCTTGGATAAATACTACCATGTGGCTTGCACAGTATTATATCGAGACTGCAAAGTCAGAAAATGACATGGAGAAAGTTTTACCTTGGATATTATGGGCGGTAAAATACGCGGGAAGCGCAGGAACTCTTCCCGAACAACTTGATCCCTATAGCGGGAGTCACTTGTCAGCTTCGCCTTTGGTTTGGAGTCATGCAGAATATGTAACTACTGTAATGAGCTATCTTGAAAAACTAGAAGAGCTGGGTGTGTGCAAAATACATAACCCAGTGCAATGAGAGCGATGCGAATATATTAGGACATGCGAATGTTGCGAATGATTTTTTTTCGCATCGAGTCAATATGTATTTATTATTCGACATAGGTGGAACTAAAATGCGTATGGCAGTTTCTTTTGATGGGCAAAACATGCAAGAAGTGAAAGTTGTTGCAACGCCAAGGAAGTTTGAGGACGTACTGAAGGTCATAGAAAGTTATATCGGAATTGCTGACTCAACTCGAAGCGATAAGCTCGTTTGCTGCGGTCTTCCTGGGACATTAGATAAGGAAAAAAGTATGTTAATTTCTGCTCCAAATTTAGAGGAATGGAAGATGAAGCCTATTAAAAAAGCATTAAGCGATATGATTCGTGCACCAATTTATCTTGAGAATGATGCGGGTTTAGCAGGATTGGGTGAAGCACTAAAAGGAGCAGGTCGAGGTTTTTCAATCGTAGCTTTTATAACAATTGGTACGGGAGTTGGTGGAGTGAGAATAGTTGATGGAAGAATTGACAGATCAACTTTCGGATTTGAACCGGGTCATCAGATAATTGATCTTGAAGAAGAGAGGTATTTTAAACTGGAAAGTTTTGTATCGGGCACATCAATAAAGTTAAAATTTGGTCAGGATGCCGAAAGAATTAAAGACGAAAATGTATGGAAGAAAATTGAAAAACTGATTGCAGTTGGCTTAAACAACACTATATTGCATTGGTCGCCTGAAGTAGTTATCTTAGGCGGAGGAATAATGAAGATAGAAAATATTTCAATTGAGGCAATAAAGCAGAATTTAAAGGAAATTTTAAAAGTCTTTCCAACCCACCCCGAAATTAAAAGGGGGGAACTTTTAGAAATCGCGGGTTTAGCGGGTGCGCTTAACTATCTTAAACAACTAAAATAAATCAGTTGACTTTGTATAATTTTAAGGAGACTTCAGCGAATGTCATATAGTTTTTAAAAATAGGACTTGAATTTTGATATTTGTAGGATTATACTTTCGGAGTAATGGAAGGGGAAAATCAAAAACTACAAGAACAAGAAGGTTCTCAAACAAATCCTCAACCCGCCAGAACTCCTGTTGGTTTTCCGCAAGCTCCTAAAGAAAAAAAGTCAAAAACACCCCTTATTATTGCCATTATTTTGGTAGTTTTGTTAGGAGTGGCCGGCTGGTGGTTTTTCGGAAAAGAAGAGACTTTAGAGGAAAATGATGCTGAAGTTTCGCCGACGCCCTTTGTTGCCGAATCAACTCCCACACCCAAGGTTGAGATAGACAGGGATGAAGTTAAAATTCAAGTTTTAAACGGAACTGGCATAACCGGAGCTGCGGGAGCACTTCAAAAGGAGCTTGAGGGATTGGGATACAGCCAAGTTGACGTTGGCAATGCTCAAAAACAAGATTTTAAGGCGACTGAAGTTATCTTTGATAGCGGAGTATCCCTCGAAGTCAAAGATGAAATAACAGAAAAACTGGAAGGTTTATATCAGGATGTGGAAGTTAAGGTGGGCTCGGTCGATAGATATGATATTAAAATAACGACTGGTTATCCCAAAGGCCACACGCCGACTCCTACGGAAAAACCCAAAGCTACATTGACTCCAACTCCGAGCGGAAGTTTGACCCCGACTATTACGGTTACCCAGACCCCGACCCCAACCCCAACACAGGTTCCATAACCAGTGTCTATAATCAACCTAAACGCCACCCTTCTGTGATATTATGTAACCAATGGACTTATTAAAAATTCTTAACAAATCTTTCGGAACTTATAATGTTAGAGGAATATACATCGAGCCGACTTATTGGATGGCTGGGGTGATTGTGTTATTGATTTTTCTATTATTATTTACGATTGCCCGTGTACGTTGGCTTTATGTTCATTGGAATTTAGGAAAGTCAGCTTATTCGATGCTTTTTTGGGGATTTCTTCTTGCGTTGATACTTGAAGGCTTTTTATGGATTGGCGGCAAGTCCTTTTTGACCGTTGTTTTGGGCTGGAAAAATGCGCCAAAGCCAATTAGCACGGCGCTTGATGTAGGTCGCGGAAGACTGGTAGACGTTTTGGGTGAAACAGAGGAGATACCAGAATCTTTGGCTAATGAATCTCCAACCTATCAATCGATTATCTCCGATTATGAAAACTTATCTTCCGAGGATAAAGAAGCCGTAAAAAGCTTCATTTGCGCTCCTTGAATTGATATACTTGAGCCTGTATGCACGATATAAAGCAAAAAGCCCAGGATTTAAAGGGTAGAGTTGAAAAAGTTATCCAGTCTTTCAATCTTCCTGAAAAGAGAAAGGAACTTTCCAAACTTGAAGCAGATTCTATGGATCCAAACCTTTGGGACGATCAAGAAAAGGCCAGAAAGCTGACGACTGCCTTAAGCGATCTGAAGCAGGAAATTGATGACGCTGAAACCCTCAAAGAGGACGTTGATACTATTTATGAACTTTCCCAAGAAGGCGGTGTTGATGAAAGTTTCGCTCAAGAAATTTCGCGCCTTGAGAAAAAGGTTGATAAATTTGAGTTGAAAATATTTTTATCGGGTCAATACGATTCCAAGAACGCAATTGTTTCTATTCATGCCGGCCAGGGTGGAACCGAGGCGATGGATTGGGCAAGTATGCTTTACAGAATGTATTTAAGATATTTTGAAAAGAAAGGCTGGGAAGTAGAAACTGTGGATGTATCCGAAGGAGAAGAGGCAGGATTAAAAAGTGTAACGGTAAGTGTAAGGGGTCAATATGCTTATGGTTATCTGAAGGGCGAGGCGGGTACCCATCGGCTCGTGCGACAATCCCCTTTTAACGCTAATAACTTGAGACAAACTTCTTTTGCTCTTGTAGAAGTATTGCCAGAACTCGAACAGGAGGACTTACCACACATTGAAATAAAAGAGGACGATTTGGAGTGGCAGTTTTTTAGGGCATCTTCTCAAGGTGGCCAAAATGTCCAAAAAGTGTCGACTGCTGTTCGGCTTAAACATAAACCAACAGAGATTGTTGTAACTGCTCAAACTGAGCGTTTTCAGGAGCAAAATAGAAAAATTGCACTTAATTTATTACGTGCAAAACTTTGGGCACGGGAAGAGGCGATGAAGGAGAAGAAAGTTAAGGAACTTAAAGGTGAATATCGGCCCGCTTCCTGGGGCAATCAAATCCGCTCGTATGTTTTACACCCTTATAAAATGGTTAAAGACTTACGAACCGAGGTTGAAGCCAGCAATCCCGAAGGAGTATTAGACGGCAACCTTGACCCGTTCATCGAAGCCGAAATTCAAAAGTTGTAATTTAGGAAATCGAGTAACTAAAAGGTTGCTATAGTTTTACACCCATTTTTTTGTGTTAGCACTCTTCGTTATAATCTGCTATAATAGTTAGTGGTAGTTGAAAGACTTGAAGCACAAGGAATAAAAACTGCCGGACAGCTCTTCAAAGGCCTATACGATAGCGGTCTTTCGGGCAAAATTTCTTCAGAACTTTATTATCACGAAAAAGCACACGCCGATGCCGATGTGGAAGGACGTGGTGAGTTTGGATTTGTAATGACAAGCGGTTGGGTTATCGCTTACTATATTATTAATGGAGAAAGAGATCCTCAGGAGTTAATGAAGATAGCCTCAGCTCCGGGATTTTCCAATATGAGCTCAAAAGACTGGGAGATTTACAACCGTGCTTGGAAAGATTGGCTAAGACAATTGGCTGAAGAAAAATATCAGCGAAAAATGGAGGATAAACCTGATGCATATTCTGAATTACGAAACTATCTGACTAGGCTTTTAGCAGAAAAACTTGATAAATATTCCGAAGAAGGTAGATTTCCAAAACTTGAAAACCTGTTAGCATATGAATATAGCGAACTGTGGCAGAAGTTCGGCAATTTACTGAATCAAGCCTATAAAGAAGTATCGGTTGAATTTAAGATTAATATTGGTGGATAGGTAAGTAACGGGTGTCAATGTAAATCCACCCGACGGGTGGATGGAATACTGTATTCCAGCTTCTAACCTCAAGCTTCTAATTATTACTTGTCACTGATTACTTTTTAGTGTTATATTGTATGGCATGGAAGGTCAAACTCCAGGTCAATCCGCAGCGCAAACTAATGTAGGCATAGAGCCTCAAACGCGCATTCTGAAAAAGTTTCCAAAAGTAAGCTTTGATAAACGGGTAATGAGTTTAGTTCTGACTTCATTTTTAGTGGTTTTGGCAGGAGTGGGAACAGGTTGGCTTTTATCTGGTGGTAGTTTTAGTACTAAGTTGGGCTCAAAGGAGGCAGAGACGGAAGCTTCAAAAGGTATTGTCACCGGTCAGAATGAAGCAGGGTTTACCGATGAATCCGTGTTTACTGAAAAACAGTCGCCCGAAGGAATCCTTATCGAGGGAGGAATAAAAGGAGAAGGTACGCACCACTTGGACCGCGGGTTGGGAGAGGATAAATACGTCTACCTTACCTCAACCGTGATAGATCTTCAGAGTTTTGTAGGTAAGAAAGTTAAGGTCTGGGGTGAGACCATTTCTGCCCTTCAAGCCGGTTGGCTCATGGATGTTGGAAAAATTAAAGTGATTGAGTGAGATAAGCAAGGTTTTGAAATAGCTTCTAGTCTTAATTGACCCCATCTGCTAATCTTTTAGAAGGTGATTTGTATGTTGGAATTAGAGAAAGTTACAAAAACGTTTGGGGAAATTGAGGCTTTGAAGGATATTAATTTTGAAGTAGCGGATTCTGAATTTGTTTTTATAACAGGCGCATCGGGCGCGGGGAAGACAACGCTACTACGCTTGATACTAAGAGAACTATTACCCGATAGTGGTAAGATAGAACTGGATAAAGAAGATATTTCGAAGCTTCCTTCAAAAGAAATTCCGCGCCTTCGACAAAAAATCGGTGTTGTCTTTCAGGATTATAAAGTACTTAGCGAGAGAACATTGAGGGAAAACGTCGAGGTGGCTTTGGCGGTTATTGGACTTAACAGAAATGATTGGGAGCAAAGAGTTAATCACGTTTTGAAGTTGGTTGGTCTGACAGAAAGGGCTGATCTTTTTCCCGCACAGCTTTCTGGAGGAGAACTTCAGAGAGTCTCTTTGGCAAGAGCACTTGTCGTTAATCCCAAAATAATTTTAGCCGACGAGCCAACAGGAAACTTAGATTGGGAAACTGCTGATAGACTCATGGACTTATTCGAAAAGGTCAACTCAGAGGGAAAGTCTATAATTATGGCAACGCATAATAGGCAGATTGTTGATAAAATGAATAAACGAGTTATAGAGCTGGGTGGAGGAAAAATTATTGGTGATTCTGGGTCTAAAGTTAAAATTAAACCCGAGAAAGAGAAGAAATAAAATGAATATACACATAAAAACAGCTTGGGACCACGTGAGACGTGCTCCATTTCAGGCATTGGCAGCTATTTTTGTTTTGATGATAACTTTCTTTGTCATAACCATTATTACTATTTTGGGCTATTCCTCAAGCCAGGTTCTTAAGTACTTTGAAACTAGGCCCCAGATTATTACCTTTTTGAAAGATGATGCGACTCCTGAAAAGATCTCTTCCTTACAAAATAAATTGGAGAAAGACAACCGTGTTTCGGAAGTAAGCTATATTTCAAAAGAACAGGCGCTTGAGATTTACAAGAAAGCGACCGCCGGGAATCCACTCTTATCAGAGCTGGTTAGCCCGTCAATTTTTCCTGCAAGTCTGGAGTTTTCACTGGTTGATTTATCCTATGCTAACGAACTGATAGGAGAAATTAAAAGTGAAGACATAGTTGATCAAGTGGGTTTTACCGCGAGTCTTGGAGGAGAGGAAACTTTGTCTGACGTTGTAGATAGACTCAGAAACTTTTCGAATTATATAAAAATTGGAGGTGGCGTTTTTGCGCTACTTCTCACGTCAACTTCGTTCTTAGTTCTGATTGTCATCATTGGCATGAGAATGACAACAAGGCGTGGTGAGATAGAGGTCTTGGATTTGATTGGTGCAACTCCCGGATTTATCCGAAGTCCAATTATATATGAGGCGATTATTTATGCAATTTCGGGAGTATTCGTTGGCTGGCTAATCGCTTTACTCTTGGTTTTATACGCGACCCCAAGCCTGATTTCTTATTTCGGAGAAATTCCTGTTGTTCCGAAAGATACCATAAAGCTTTTTGGACTATTCGGCTTAATACTCGGAGCCGAACTTTTTATTGGACTCTTTTTGGCAGTCTCAGGAAGCATTATGGCAGTATCAAGAGTCAAGCGAAAATAACTTGAGATGTCAAAGATAAAGAAAGCATTACTTGTTCTTCTATTAACATTTTTTTTCGTTCGCCCAATCTTTGTAGCTGCGGAAAGTGAATCGGAAAAGCTCGAACGTTTGAGTAATGAAATAGAGCAGTATGAACAGGAGCTGGGTAAATTAAAATCTCAAGCGAGCACTTTATCTAATCAAATCGCCCAATACGACGCTCAAATTCGGTTGACAACCTTAAAAATTGCTCAAACAGAGGAAAAAATCTTACTTCTTGGAGGAAGAATAGACCAACTTGAGACGTCTCTAACGGCATTAACAAAAGCATTTACCTCGAGGGTTGTCTATACCTACAAAATGTCGAGGCTAAATGAAGCCTATCTAATGCTCATTTTCTCATCCGATCTTAACTCTGCTATTTCTAGTTTTCACTATTTACAAAAGATTCAGGAAGCGGACAGGGATTTACTGGTAAGACTCGAAAAAGCGCAGGTTGATTACCGAGATCAAAAATCTGATCAGGAGGAACTTCAGGGGCAGCTTGAAGAGCAAAAAAGCGTTCTTGGTGCCCAAAAGACGGCTAAAGCAGTGCTTTTGGAGCAGACCAGAAATGATGAGAGGCGTTACCAACAACTTCTGTCAGCAGTACGAGCAGAGTTTGAAGCCATCCAGGCGATATTAGCTGGAAAAGGGCAGGAGGAAGAAGTGGGAAAAGTGTCTGTGGGTCAAAGAATCGCCTCAATTATCCAAGGAGCTTCCTGTAATTCAAGCGGAAGCCATCTCCATTTCATAATTCGTCAAGGGACTGCGACACAAAACCCTTTCAGTTATTTAAGAAGCGGTATTGATTATGAAAATTGTTCAGGTTCATCATGCGGATCAAATGATGGAGATCCGTTTAGTCCAACGGGTGGTTGGGATTGGCCAATTAATCCGAAAATTAAATTTTCTCAAGGATATGGGAGTACCTGGGCTGTCAGAAACACTTGGGTTGGAAGAGTTTACCAGTTTCATAATGGAGTTGATATAAGTAGTAATTCCACGGAAGTAAAGGCCGTAAAGACGGGAACTTTGTTTAGAGGTAGCTATGGAACGGGTAGCTGTCGACTTAGGTATGTTCGAGTTGATCACGAAGATTCCGACTTGGACACATTGTATTTGCACATAAACTATTAAATGCGATACTAATATACCTGCCCGTCGGCAGACGGGCGAATGCATGCAAATGACACGAATCGAGTCAGACTCGACGAATAAATGTAAATATCTTGGGAATGTACCTAAGATAAATTTATCAATTCTTTTAGCCGTCCTCCTTCTTATCATTTTTCGAACAACCGTTTCCGCACAGGTAGTAATTAATGAGTTGGGAGTTTTGGATTCGCCAGACTGGATTGAAATCTATAATTTTGACCAGCAACCCGTTGATTTATCTGTGTTTAAAGTTAAGGATGATAAAGGGAATGAGCTTACATTAAGTGGGATTTTAGCTGGAGGTGGTTTTAAATCGTTTGACTGGAGTAATAGATTGAATAACGCTGGCGATGTTGTGTGGTTGGTTAAAGTTTCAGATGATTCCGTAATCGAGGAATTAAAGTATGGAGAGAAGGGAGGAGTTTGTGTACCAAGTAACGAAAGTGGTTCTATAGGAAAATTGACAGATGGGGCAAGTGGTTCAGAAAGGTTGGAAAGGTTTTCAAAAGACTCAAAAGGATCATCTAATAATAACGGTGTGATAGATCCATGTCCAACGCCTACGCCTGAGCCAACCGATTCTCCCACTCCAACCACAAAGCCTACAAATACGCCAATACCTAAGCCTACGAGTACGAGTGTGCCTACGTCTAAACCTAAAGCCACAACTACTTTTACTGTTGTTCCCACGATAAAGCAGGAAGATGGTCAGGAAACGGGTGAAGGGCAGACACTTAAATTGGGGGGTGACACTACCAACGAAGTTCTTGGCATAAAAGATGTCGGCGAAAAAGAGTCAGAAACTGCCAATGAAGAAGCGGATAAAAAATTTCCATTTTTAGCCTTAATTCCTATCATATTAGGCGTCACATTAATGGGTAGTTCTTTTTACTATTTTCTAAGAAAGAGAAAAAAAGATTATAATTCTGATGGTGAATAGTAATTTGAAAAATAAAATTTTTCGGTTTATTAAATATTGGCTACCTGTATTTATATGGCTCATCATCATTTTTGCTTTTTCAAATAATCCGACGGTAAGGGCTTCCGAAATTCATTGGCGGGATTTTAGTGTCAAGAAGTCGGCTCATGTTATTATCTACGCCATTCTTTCCACTCTGATCTATCGAGCTCTAAAGTCGAATAATGTTGAGATGAAAAAAACAGGTTATATTTCAGTATTTCTGGCGTCATTTTATGGTATTACAGACGAATTTCACCAATCCTTTACTCCAGGACGTGATCCGACTTTTAGAGACATAATTTTTGATACGATTGGTGCCACTTTAGCAATTTATTTTATTTGGAAATTATTGCCTAAGATGCCGGAAAAAGTTAGGCTTTGGGCAAAAAAACTTGAAATTACATAATATGAAAAAGATATTAGTAACAGGGGGTGGGGGTTACATTGGATCTGTTGCAACCCACCTGCTTCTTCAAGAGGGATACGAAGTTGTGGTTATCGACAACTTTTCTACGGGATATAGGCAGCCACTGAAAATGCTTAAGTCCAAGTATAAGTCTAAGTTGAGTTACTACGAAGCTGATTTAAGAGACGATTTAACTCGCGTTTTTTATAAGGAAAAGGGGATTGGAGCAGTACTTCATTACGCCGCGTCATGCAGTGTGAACGAATCTATGGAGAACCCCGAAAAATATTTCCTTAACAATGTTTGCGGATCACAAAATTTGCTTTCGACGATGCTTAAATACAGGGTAAAAAAAATAGTTTTTTCTTCAACATGCGCTGTTTATGGAGAGGCTAGATATGTGCCAATAGACGAGAACCATCCAACCAGTCCATCAAATCCGTATGGTGAAAGCAAATTGATGATTGAGAAAATGCTTCGGTGGTATGGGAAGCTCAAGGGTTTAAATTATGTAATCTTAAGATATTTTAATGTTTGTGGAGCAAGCGATGATGCTGAAGTTGGAGATTCTAAAAGTCCCTCCGTCCTTTTGGTACAAAACGCCGTAAAGGGGGCATTAGGAATAGAGTCGTTTTTTCTGACTTGTCCAAAAGTTGATACGCCTGATGGGACGCCAATTAGAGACTATATAAATGTAGTTGATTTAAATGAGGCGCACATTTTAGCTTTGGAGCATCTCTTTAGAGGGGGAAAAAACGAAACTATCAACTTGGGGACGGGTAAAGGAAATTCTGTTTTGGAAATAGTCAATGTAGTTCAGAAAATAACGGGCGTGAGATTTGATTTACAAAAAGGCGTGGTGAGAAAAGGAGAGTATGCAAAAATGATCGCGGATATAAAAAAAGCAAAAAGGATTTTGGGTTGGAAACCGAAAAGAAGTCTGGAAGATTCTGTAAAATCTTTAATAAAATGGTATAAGAAATATCCTTATGGATGGAATAAATAGCTACACGGTTATATGGATATAAGGCTCTTTTGACAAATCGTCAAGAATTGTATATTTTTAGGCAATGAAGAAAGTAATACTTTTGGTTTTATTAATCTTTTTTGCTTTAACCATTTTCAAAACAACTTCATTTAAAGAAACTATCTATGCTTCAAAGAGCGTTGATATAGAATCTGAAAGGCTTATTGTTAAGTTCAGACGCTTTACCCCGAATATTTTTAGAGAGAAAGCTCTTGAAAGTGCGAAAGCGAACTATTCCGAAGACCTAAGGCTAAGTGACACGAAAGTGATCCAAGTTCCAAAGGGAGAGTTTTCAAACGCAGCAAAAACCCTTAAAAAGAATATTTTTGTTGAGTATGTTGAGCAAGACTTTATTGCTGAGACTCAAGAAATGCCCAATGACCCTTATTTCCCGAACCAATGGGGTTTGGAGAAGATAAATGCAAAGGGCGGTTGGGATAAAAGCCATGGATTAAATTCAATTGATGTCGCAATTGTTGACACCGGTGTTAACAATTCACATCCTGACTTAGCCGGCAAAATTTCAGCTTCAGTAAATTGCATTTATTCTTCCTGTCCTGGTTTTACTACAAACGATCCCGACGGACACGGAACGCACGTTGCTGGAATTGCAGCCGGAATAACCAATAATAGTCAGGGAATAGCAGGACTTTTGTGGGAGGGGAGAATTATGTCTGTAAAAGCTCTGGATGATACAGGAAATGGTTACTACTCCTGGATTGCCAATGGAATAGTTTGGGCGGCCGATAATGGAGCAGAAGTCATTAATCTTTCACTCGGAGGAAATTCCAATTCATCAACACTGGCAAATGCGGTTACCTATGCCTGGAATAAAGGGTCTGTCTTGGTTGCCGCAGCGGGAAACAGTTCTAGCACTTCGCCGAAATACCCTGCTTATTTCTCTAATGTGATTGCAGTTTCCGCAACTGATCAAAACGACGCAAAAGCGTACTTTTCGAACTATGGCTCTTGGGTTGAACTAGCGGCACCGGGAGTTTCTATTCTTTCGACATACGAAAATGGTTATGAATATCTTTCGGGGACATCTATGGCGACGCCTTTTGTTTCAGGACTTGCTGCGCTTATCTTTGCCCAAAATCCTCTCTGGGATAACAAAGACGTAAGAACTCAAATTGAGTCAACAGCAGATAAAATCGATGGCACGGAGAGCTTTTGGCAATTTGGAAGAATTAATGTCTGCAAGGCACTTGGTTGCATTATTTCAGGATTGACTCCTACACCGACGCCGGGGGTTTTGCCAACTGCTACATTGACGCCTACATCTAACCCTACACCGATACCAAGTCTGACTCCTACGCTTACTTCAACGCCTACATTAACGCCAACGCCCTCCCCAACTCCGTCAGTTACTCCTACTCCTACACCGCAAAACCTTCCCTGGTGGTGTAAATATGTCCCCTGGCACTACACTTGTCAATAATTTTCCCTGTCTTGCAAATGTAGTGTAGAATGTTTTTTACGATGCACATTTTTGCAGTAATTTTGGCGGTTTGTATTTTGACCGTTGGTTTGATAGTAGCTAGAATTCAAAACCCATCGTTGAGTAATATTTATCGACAAAAAGAAGTTTTATCCGAGAAAGTATTACCAACACAAACTCCGACATATATACCTACCCCATTTCCAACCTCAGTTCCCAAAGACACACAAATAGATAGTTATAAATATCCAAACTCTTCTGTCATTTCCTCTTCTGGTAATAGTTTGTCTTTACAAAGTGATGATATGACAGATGTAATAACCGGTTGGTATAAAGAAAAAATTGAAAATGAAGGAATGAGTGTTACGACTTTTGTAAAAACCCGCGCAAACGACAAAGTTTTGAATAAGTTGGTTGGAGTAAAAGAGGACGAGCAAATAAATGTCGAGATAAGTCAGGAGGGAGCTGGACAAACAGTTGACATATCAGTTAGTTTTTTGAATGAAAGTGACAACTGAATTCCCGCTTGACAAGATCTGTGGGCTTGGGTAACATACGTGCAAAGTTCCTTTCTGCCTTCTAGACCACTTTCATTGAATAAACAATTTAATATGGCAACCAGAGAAATTACTTTTCAAATACCAACTATTGATAGACTAGAAATCATTAATAGGTTGGCAGATTTTACAAATAAAATTACTTCATTAAAAAATAGAGTAGGGCATTATCTTAGTGATTTTTTAACAAAACTGAAAGAAAGAAGAAAAGGTAGAGACGAATTTCAGAGTACTTCTTTAGGCAATAAAAGATTTGATTTTTCTTCTTCCAAATTAAGAAAACCCTTAAAAAATATACTATTACTAATAATTGCTTTGGCTATAATCTTCGGTATAGGGAAGGTGGTAAGTAGCATTTCACTACAAAACTCGTCCTCGGGTAAGTTAGAAGTAGAAAAAGCAAAAAAAAGCCAAGTATTAAATAGAGAATTTTCTTTCCCGCTTAAAGACTCACAAGGCGAGCAAATCGGAGAAGTGAAATATATGGTGGAAAAAGCGGAGTTAATGGACGAGATTATCGTAGAAGGTAAACGCGCAAAAGCAGTCAAAGGTAGAATATTTCTTATTTTTACTATTAAAATTTCGAACGGATACACTCAAGCCATAGAGATGAACACGAAAGACTATGCACGCTTATCTGTTAACGGTAATTTTGATGAATGGCTTGCTCCGGACATTCACAACGACCCAGTTGAAGTACAGGCGATTTCTACAAAGTACACCAGGCTTGGCTTCCCCATTAATGAAAACGACAAAAACTTAGTACTTCGAATAGGCGAAATAGAAGGCGAGAAACAAGAAATTCCTCTTGAACTAAAGTAAAGATTCATGGCGCTTGATTTATCAAATCAAAAAATATCCGAAGCTTTGATACTAGAGATTAAGGACGCTTTGAAAAGCGTTAAATCTCATGGAAGCGTGGAAATCTATATCCAAGGAGGGCTGGTAACTCAGATTACTGTGCGTAACATCAAAAAAACTAACAGTAAATTCGGCCAAAAATCCTAATCCTCATAACTCAAGCAAAAAGGACATAATCCCATCGACGCTTACTATACATAACAGAAAATCTATAGAACAGTGGGAACGATTATATCTTTGCAATATTGGCCTATTGACAAAACAAAATGAGCTTGTTATATATAAATATCCAGTCCATAGATATTAACCTATATCTATAATAAAACTGAGTAAAATGTATCTCTGCCCAAATGACATGTAATTTTTTGAGAGCTGGCCGCAAACGGAGGCTTTCCGGTTTGACTTCGTCCAACGGACGATTTTAGTCGAATCGGGGAGTCTCCGTTTTCGTTTGAAAGCGGGGTGTTTAGGGTGAAGTGCCTAGCCCCGTTAGATGCGTAAGCTATCTAACTGGGGTGACCAAAAAGAAAGGGGGTGAAAATAAATAATGACTAAACTACAGAAGAAAATTGCAACAGCTATTGCAACAGGTGCACTATTGTTTCAGACTGTTATTCCAGTTTTGGCACAAAGCACAACTTTAGTTATTTCTGGAAACGGTGCAGAGACTGATAACGACATCAATCTTAGTCAGACAACTACAACAACCGTTGTTCAGAATAACGTGGCAAATATAAGTAACAATGTAGACGCCGACGCTGAAACCGGTGAAAATGATCAAAATTACAATACAGGTGGACCTGTATCTCTTACTACGGGCGACGCAACAACAGGAGTTGCTATATCAAATACTGCAAACTCAAACGTTGCCGAGGTAAGTGGTTGTTGCGATGTTGATGTTGATGTAGAGATTAGCGATAACGGTTACAAAAGTGATAACACCGCTAATTTGAAACTGGATAATTCGACTGCTTTATTCCAGAACAATTATGCCTACATCAAGAATGAGGTCGACGCCGAATCTGAAACCGGTGAAAATGATCAAAATTACAACACAGGTGGACCTGTTAGCATGGAAACCGGAGATGCGGATACCACTGTTCTTATAGCAAATAAAGCCAATTCCAATTGGGCTAAAATCGGCGACGGAAGTGGTGGTGCATCAGTTAGCTTAAAGATTATTGGTAATGGTGCAGAAACCGATAACGACATTAATTTGTTGTTCGATCGTTCTTTGTTACTAACCCAGGATAATTACGCTAACATCAAAAATAAAGTAGATGCCGATGCTGAAACCGGTGAAAATGATCAAAATTACAACACAGGTGGACCTGTTAGCCTGGAAACAGGCGACGCAACTACCGTAGTTGGAATTGATAATTTGGCTAACTTCAACTTCGCAGATCTTAATTGCGGTTGTCTTTTGGATGTCGTTGCAAAAATAGCCGGTAACGGCTATAACGCAGATAGCGACATAAGCGCAGCTCTTTTAGATACTAAAGCTGCTTTCCAAACCAACAGCTACGTTTGCGGATATGGTTACCAATTCCCATGGGGTGGAGGAGGTGATTTATCCTTCCCATGGTACGGTTATCAGAAGAAAGCCTGTAATGATGTCGACGCAGAAGCTGAAACCGGTGAAAATGATCAAAATAAAAATACCGGTCACAGTGCTGATCCGTCTATGGAAACCGGTGACGCTACGACATGGGTCGATATTGAAAACACGGCCAACTCTAACGTTTTGATTGAAGGCGGTTTGGGTTTACCAGAACTTCCAGATTTCGATTTCGAATTTGATCTTGGATTCAACTGGCTCCTTTGGTGGGGTCTGTTGTCTGGAAATTCAAGCTAAGTAGACTTTGGGAACTCGGGGTTGGTCTTCCCGCACTTCGGAGGACCACCCTGAAGCCCAGAGACAGGTACCGTACGGTACCTGTCCAGAGTTACGGATTAAACGGATTTTATACGGGTTTCACAGATTACAAAATTAACTAATTAACAGATCACAATATATAAAAAATCTGCCCAAATGAAAATTATTTTTGAAAATATAGAAATTAGGCTGATAAACCAAACTAAAGGGAATGAATTCGGACAAGATTTGAGATTTTTACGAAAAATAAAAGATAGGCTAGCAAATATGGTAAGAAGAAAAGTTAAAGTAAAGAAATTACTGGCTACATTTATGATGGCTTTAGTATTGTTGGTGCAAAATCCGTTAGCTTTGGTAGCACAGGAAGCACCAACCCCTCCCCCATCACCAACCGCACCCGCTGAGCCGACGCCTCTACCAGATGCTACGGAACTAACTCCGCCGGAAACACAAACTCCTCCAACTGAACCGACCCCGCCGCCTCAACCCACTGCACCGACTGCTCCAACCGCACCTACTTCGCCGACTGCTCCTTCCTATGAGACGTATGTGACACCTACCCCCATTCCTTTACCGACGACATATTCAAGCTCATCGTCGAACCAGAGTGCGGGTTCTACGGCATCAACAAGTGGAGATTCAGGGAGCAGTACTACGCTATCCTCTCCGACCTCCGGAGCAGGGAGTCAGAATCAAAACGGACAAGCCGGGTCAACTACGATAGCAACCGGGGACGCAACGAATGTCGGAAACATTTCAACTACAGCAAACAACAATCTTACGTCATCCCCGCAGGTTTCGGGGTCGGGAAGCGGAGCTCAGGTGGTCAATTCGGGTAATGGGACAAGCTCGACCAATTCAGGGTCAGTTGGAGTAACAAGCGATACAAATACCATTCAGAATAATTCTGCCATCGTAGGAAATGATTTGAATCAGGAAACGACAACTGGCGATAATTCAGCCTCTATGAATACTGGAGGAGATAACGTAATAACAACGGGGGATGCAAATACAACTGGAACTATAGTTACCGGTGTGAATACGAATCTTGATGCCGTGACCGTTTATGAATTCAATATTTCTGACGATCATCTGGGTGACTATGTTTTGGACCTTGCTAATGCAACCTGTATATCTGGTTGCACTCCCGCTGACGTAACTGTAAAAAATGACGGGAATGGTGAAGGTTCAACTAATACCGGAGATGTCGATATTGACCTAACTGATAATACTTTCCAGACAAACGATGCCTTGATAGAAAACAATATGAATTTAATATCAGATACTGGTGACAACAAGACGAGTATGAATACTGGTGGTGATAACACGATAACAACTGGTGATGCAAATGTGTCGGGAAGTGTAGTTAATATGGTTAATACCAATATAGTTGGTAATGTCGTCTATGCGGTTGTTAACATTTTTGGCGATTTGGTAGGAGACATAATTTTACCTGACGGATCCATACTTGCCTGCTGCGTCGGTTCGGTAACTGCCACAAATGTGGCTAATGGATCGGATTCGACTAACACAGTTAATATAGATCAAAGTAGTAGCACAACTTCCTCACAGTTTAATAATGTGGATATTCAAAATAATTTGGTTCTAGATGCCACAACAGGAGAAAACGACGTTAACAAAAATACAAACGGTGCATCATCTGTTACAACCGGGGATGCAAACTTGGTTGCACAAGTTCTGAATGTTGCCAATACCAATCTTGTCGGAGGCAATTGGTGGCTTGTTCTGGTAAACGAAGCAGGACGCTGGATCGGAAGGATAATCGGCGCAGACGGACAAAATTATGGAGGGTCCGGAGGGTTTGAATTTATAGTTAGTGAGTCCGGAGAAATAACTGCAGTAAATTCAGGAAACGGAGCGGATTCAACAAACACAGCCAATGTCAGCCAAAGTACAAATACCACTACCTCGCAGACAAACAATGCCACAATTGTAAACAATGTTAACTTGAGTTCAAATACTGGAGGCAATAATGCTAATATGAATACAGGTGGTAATAATTCAATAGCAACCGGCGATGCAAACGTCATTGCAAGTATTGTTAACTTTGTAAACAATAATATTACCGGTGGTGGTAAACTCTTCGTGACAGTCATTAATGTATTCGGTAGCTGGTTGGGAGATTTTGTTGGGCCAGGACAGACAAAAGAAAATAACGATTCAGGAAATTCTGGAGGTGGCTTGGGGGGAGTAGGAGGTAATGCTTCACAAGGAGATAGTCAGGAAAGTGGTAGTGCTCAACAAAGTGGGAATTCTGAGGTAAGTAGTTCTTCAATAGCCACCAGTGTTTTAGGGTTGTTTATAAATAGTACGGGTAATGGTTCGGGAAGTATAAGTTTTGGAAATGACCAAGAGTCAGTCCAGGCAGTAATGGGTGTAAGTGATGATGGTCAGGGTGGTAATCCAACCGCCGGAAATAAAGTGGTACGCATAAATCTGGCTTGGCTTACACCTCTTATTCCTCTCGGAATATTAGTCTTATTGAGAAAAAGAAGAAAAGTGACCAAAGTTGGTGCTTCTGCCGGGACAATTAAAGCATATCAGTAGACCTTACTGCCCGTTGAGCAAATGCTTACAAAATTAAGACGGGTTATCGCGATAATATTAGTTTTAACTCTACTTTGGGGTAGGGGAATTTCGTTTGTCAAAGCAGAAGAGTTTGTGATAACCGATAACGGCTCCGGTTCTTCAAATGAAGTAAATATTACGCAAGAAAGTCAGACGACGATAACACAAACTAATGCCGGCGAGACTTCTAACAGTGTTGATACAAATACAAATACGGGCGGTAATTCAGTTTCTGAAAATACAAATGGGGATACCTCGATTACAACAGGAGAGGCAGCCAGTCAGGTAGAGATAGAAAATAGTGGAAACACTTCGACTGTAAATGTAGGTTGTTGTCCCTCTCCTACAGATGCAACAATTTCGGGAAACGGAAGCGATTCGGCAAATGCTATTAATGTTGCCTCTTCAAATAGTACAACTATTACCTCGAATCAGACTGCAGTAGTTATGAATAATATCAACGGAACAGCTTCGACAGGTTCAAATTCGGCTAATTGGAATACTAGCGGAAGCGTATCAATCACAACGGGAAATATTTATGCCAGTGTAAACCTCATAAATGATCCGATAAATACGAGTTCCGTTAGTGTAAGGAGCGGCGATCCAACTTTAATAGCGAAAATTTCAGGAAACGGCAGTGAATCGATAAACGATATCAATGCTGATTTTACAAATGATCTAAATGTTTATACCAATTTCTCCGCAGATATTAAGAATTATCTATTGTGGGACCTGGAAACAGGAGGAAATCAAGCTAATGGAAATTCTGGTGGGAGCGTGACAATAAAAACAGGGGACATTGACTTAGAAGTTTTTATTAAAAACTTTGTAAATTTAGGTAATGTTGAAGTAGATTGTTGTTTTGATCCTGGAAAACCAAAGGACGAAGAGCCTAAAGAGGAACCGAAAGATGAAGATGGCGGTAACGGCGGGAATGGCGGCGGCGGCGGTGGGGGCGGCGGCGGCGGAGGAGGAGGACAGATATTACCCGAAGCGGCCGCAACTCAGGCGGGGGGTCCTGGAATAATTGGTTTATCCGATACTTCAAGTGAAGGTGCTCAAGCTCTATTTTTCTTCATTGCCCTTACCATGATTTCTTTGGGGGGTAAGATAGTTGTTGATGAATTATTCCCTCAAAAAAACTTTGCTTCTTTAAAAAAAAGTTTCCGACTAGTAGAGTCTCCGACTCGGAGAGAGTAAAATAAGCTTCTTATGAAGAATGTAACTTCGGTACCTAAGATTACACTGGGTATTTCACTTTTATTTTTGGGCATGTTACTTTTTTTGGGAGGAAAAGTATCGCCAAGTTCTCAAAGCATAAGTTTTGAGAGCGAACCTGTAAAGGTAGAAAAACTTTCAAGCGATGAAGTTGATGATGCTAAAATTCCCAAAAGAATTATTATTCCACGATTGAGCTTAGACTTGGAAGTTAAAAAAGCAGATATTGTCAACGGATATTGGGAGGTGTTTCCCGATACCGCAGCCTGGGGATCGGGATCTGGAATTCCAGGAGAAAAAGGAAATCAAATTATATTTGCTCATGCGAGAGAGGGACTCTTTTTACCACTTCAATCAATTAAAGTAGGTGTGAAATTATATATCTTAAGCGATTTGGGATGGTTCCAATATGAGGTTAGGGAGATAAAAGAAGTATATCCTAATCAGATTGAGGTGATTGCGCCGACCGAAGATGAAACACTCACTCTTTACACCTGTAGCGGGTTCTCTGACTCAAAAAGGCTAATAGTCATTGCAAAAAGAGTTTAGAATTCTCTTGAAAGAGTGCCTTCGAAAGTTTAAGATAAGAGGAAATGAATACTGTTGCAGTTACGCTATCCCATTTTCTTTTTCCAAGGCATAGTAATAATCACAAGGCAAAACTACTACACTCGACCTCTTTAATGCTCTTGGCTCTTTTTTTGATCTTCTATCAGGTAATCTTGCATGCTCTTCCTTTGACTGGTATCAGAATTTTGGGATATGCCGCCAATATTCCTACAAGCGAGGTAATTAATCTGACAAATCAAAAAAGGGCCGAAAATGGTGTAGCCAGCCTATCTACGAGTGTGCTTTTAACCGAAGCGGCTAGACTCAAAGGTGAGCATATGCTTGTCAATGATTATTGGGCTCATACGGCTCCTGATGGAACTGAACCCTGGACATTTTTTACCGATGTTGGATATAAATATAGGTACGCCGGAGAGAATTTGGCTCGTGACTTCTCTAATCCCAATTCGGCAATAGAGGCTTGGTTGGCCTCTCCTTCTCATCGGGAAAATATGCTATCAGGTAAATATAAAGAAATAGGCGTTGCTGTTGTTGAGGGAGATTTAGGAGGAGTGGATACTACAATAATTGTTTCGTTTTTCGGTACAAATATTTCCGATACCACCTCACAGGTTCCTGTAGTTGCTGCTAAACCCCAAATCGAGGTAACTCCGACGCCGCAATCATTAGCGACATTTACTCCAACCCCGCCGTATCTTGCTGGGGTTGTCACTCCAACCCAAGGCATTGAGAAGATAATAACATTGGAAGAACCAGTTCAGGAAAGGGCAGGTAGATATCAAATTCTATTTTCTCCTTTTGAATCCACAAAAGAAGTAGCCGTGGCTACCACGGTTTTACTTCTTGTTGTGTTAATTATTGACGGAATAATAGTTACCAGGAGAAATATCACAAGAATTGGAGGAAGAACATTTGCTCATATTGCTTTTTTGGGAATGATTTTGGCCATACTTTTAATTGCGAAAGTGGGAGAAATACTTTAAATACAATATTATGAGGGAGATTACGCATCACTTACGACATTACCTTCCCCTTTTGGGCATACTTATTGCGGCAATTTCCGGTTTCATGATTTTCTCATGGGATCGGGTATTTCAATTTGTTGTTGTCGTTGCTGCTAGCCTGGGTTACTTTGTCTGGGGTTTGGTACATCACCATATTCACAAAGATTTACATCCCAGTGTGGTTGTGGAATACTTTGCAATTGCAATTTTAGGAATTGTAATTGTTTTTAGTTTACTTTTCAGAGTTTGAGGGTTTTCAAAAAGTGAGCGAACTCGCGTCCGATGTCCTTACGCTTAAGCGCAAATTTCACTTGTGTTTGCATGTAGGTTAGGGGGTCTCCTGTTGTCATCCACTCACCGACTATTGGTTGAGCGATTACCCTTTCTCCTTTTGCTACAAGTCTATTGAGTATATCGATAATCCAAAGTTCATTTCCCTTTCCCAGAGGCGTTTTTTTTGCCTCACGGATAACATCGTAAGTGAATATAAATCTTCCGAATTGGGCCATATTTGACGGAGCCTCATTGGGAGGAAGTTTTTCGTGGCCCATCTTCATATCATATTTGTACTTAGCATGTTCTTTGTACTCGATACTTGCGTATTTTCCAATTTGATTCCAGTCTACCTCTTGTACTGCCAAAACTGCAGAAGGCTTTTCTTTTTCGTAGACATCGATTAACTGCTTGACTACGGGTATTTTTGACAAAGTTAGATCGTCGCCAAACATATATACAAAAGCTTCGTCGTCGTCAATAAGGTGGGAAACTGTTAATAGCGGAGTTCCATTCCCATACGGCAGGTGTTTGTTTTGTCTGACGTAGGCAAAGTTAGCTATTTCCGGAAGATGTTTTATCTGTTCCAATAAAGCTCTTTTGCCGTTTTTTTCCAAGATGTGCTCGAGCTCGACGTGTGTGTCAAAATGATCTTCCATTATGCCGTGGCCTGCTTGGGTTACTATTATTATGTCCTCGATGCCAGAATTAACACACTCGTCGACGACATGATGAATTATAGGCTTATCAATTATAGGAAACATCTGTTTGGGAACGTTTTTGCTTGCTGGAAGAAAGCGTGTGCCATAACCGGCGACAGCAATCACGGCCTTTTTAATTTTGGGGAAGTTCTTTTTCACAAGTTGTAAAATTATACCAAATGCGACACGAATATATAAGATTAATTCGAAAGGGCGCATTCGGGCAGCAATTGCCAAAGGCAACTTTTTTCGCTATTCGTATGCTATAATTTGAGCATGAATAAGCAAAATGGAGAGTTTCATAGCCCAACTAAGGGAGTAGTGACCAACTCGGACATGGTGTCACTGATATCTTCGTTTGTAGATGAAGAGCCTCACAGTTTCTATCGATTAGTTATAGGGACTGATAGCCAGACTAGGAAAAGTAACGGCGAAACCGAAATAGATTTTGTGACCGCTGTAATTGTCCATAGAATAGGAAGAGGAGCACGCTACTTTTGGAGAAAAGAAAAGCGAAATGGCCACCCCCCGGTTTTAAGAGATAAAATTTACACAGAGACTTTAATGAGCTTACAGACTGCTCAGGTAATTGTTCCTGAAATTAGAAAAGTTGTTTCTCCGGCAAAATACGACTTGGAAATCCACATTGATGTAGGACCATTGGGGCCTACAAGAGACATGATTAGAGAGGTTGTCGGAATGGTTAATGGGAATGGTTATGTGGCAAAGACAAAACCGGATTCTTGGGGTGCTTCGAGTGTGGCAGACAAACACACTTAACCAATTTCTATAAAGTTGGAATAACTAAATTCCAAATGACAAGTTCCAAACAAATTTTAAAAATTTAGATTTAGAACTTCATTTGATATTTGATTTTTGAAATTTGGACTTTATCTCATGAAATATAGATTTCTTCCAAATATCGCTACTGCTGATCTTGCTTTTGAAGCCTTCGGACGGGACTACAACGAACTTTTTGAAAATGCCGGACTTGCTCTGGAGTCTGCGATGGTTGATTTGATATCCTTAAAGGCTCGGGAAGTCAAGGAAATAAAGCTAGAAGGCGAAAATTTAGAGGCCCTACTCTCCTCATTTCTAGAAGAGCTTGTATTTATAAAAGATTCGGAACAGCTTTTGTTTAATAATATATTATGCGATGTAAAACAGATGGGTGGTGGAAGGTGGAGAGTGGACGCTAAGTTGGGTGGAGAGAAGATTGATAGAAAGAAACACAAATTAGGAGTTGATGTCAAAGCGGTCACAAAGCACCTTTTCAAAATCGAAGTACGTCCAGACAAGACCTATCATTGCCAAGTTATTTTAGACGTTTAGTTAATTCTATATTGCTATGTAGCGATGTATCAAATTGAACCTAAAAACCTGACGATTTATTGATGGTAAAATAGATTATTGTGGATGCAAAATTTCTTTCCGAGTTTAAGGAAATAGAAAAGGGGATTTGGGATCTTCCGAAAAGTTATAAGTTAGGCATGCGGGTTCCTCTTCGAATCGTTGCCACCGAAAAACTTCTGAAAGAAATGGATGACGGAGCCGTCCAGCAGGGTATAAACGTATCCCAGCTCCCCGGGATAGTTGGTGCTTCTTTAATGATGCCTGATGCCCACTGGGGTTACGGCTTCCCAATCGGAGGCGTTGCCGCATTTGACCTTAAAACCGGAATTTTGTCACCGGGTGGAATTGGTTTCGACATAAATTGTGGAATGAGATTACTGACGACGAATTTAACTGAAGAGGAAGTTCGGCCAAGGATTGTACAAATTGTAAATGAGCTTTTTGACGCAGTCCCGACCGGCGTGGGCGGTAGCGGAATTATAAGGTTGTCCAAAAAAGAGTTTAAAGATGTGATGGTTAAGGGAGCGGCGTGGGCAGTTGAAAAAGGGCTTGGCTGGAAAGAAGACGTGCTACATATTGAGGAGGAAGGTAGTATCAAGGAAGCAGATCCGGAAGCTGTATCCGACCGCGCAATAGCACGGGGTATAAATCAATTGGGAACTCTCGGAAGCGGTAATCATTATTTAGAAGTACAGAAAGTTGAAACAATATTTGACCAGAATTTAGCTGATGAGCTGGGTATCTTACAAAGAGGCCAAGTCGTTGTCATGATTCATTGTGGGAGTCGTGGATTCGGACACCAGGTTGGGACAGATTATCTAAACACTTTTGAGCCTGCTATGAAAAAGTACGCAATCATAGTACCCGATAGACAACTTGCTTGTATGCCAATTAGTTCCCCCGAAGGCAAAGAGTATTTTGCTGCAATGGCAGCTGCTGCTAATAATGCTTTTTGCAATCGCCAAGTAATCGCCCATAAAGTCCGCGAAGTTTTTGCCCATGTTTTTGGAAAATCCGCCGAAGACTTGGAAATGGATTTGGTCTATGATGTAGCACATAATATAGCCAAAGTGGAAAAATTCCAAATCCCGAATTCCAAATCCCAAATAAATTCAATATCTAAAAAATCAAAAACGAAAACGGTGGAGGTAATGGTGCACCGTAAAGGTGCTTCTAGAAGCTACCCAAACCAGCCTGTGATATTGGGTGGTTCGATGGAAACAGGGTCGTATCTTTTAATGGGCACAGAGGGCGCAATGCAGAAAACATTTGGTTCGACAGCGCACGGTTCGGGTCGTACAATGAGTAGAACACAAGCCAAGAGAGAGGTGCGAGGGGAGGATCTGCAAAAGAAGATGAAAAAACATGGGATTTATGTCAAATCAGCCTCATTTTCGGGACTTGCTGAAGAAGCGGGCTTTGCATATAAAGACATCAACGAAGTCGTAACCGCACTCTCTACAGCCGACACCTCCCAACCGGTTGCTTCTTTTAAACCCTTGGGGAATATAAAAGGTTGATTAATTAGAATCGCGCATATTTAAGGTTAACTGTCGGCCTGATTGGTTATTTCTAAAGTCGAATCTGCCGGAGTACTCGCACGAGGATATATGTCTAGAGTTTCTTCGGTTGCTGGGTTGTTCGGATCGCCCGGTAATCCCATTTCCTTCCACATCCTTTCGCGGAGTGTTAACTCCGGTGGCTTATTGCTTAGTATTACCGGCCTGTAATCGTTTCCCGGATTATCGTGTTCAGACAATTTCATAGTAGATGTATAATATTACAAATGTAGGGTTTTGACTATAGTTTGGGGAATTTGCTATCATGCAAACATAATGAAAGGAGTTGTTCTTGCGGGGGGCTTGGGGACTCGGATGTATCCCCTGACTTATGCTACTAACAAACATCTTCTACCAGTCTTCGATAAGCCGATGATTTTTTTTCCAATTCTGACGCTTGTACAGGCTGGAGTTAAAGAGATTTTAGTTGTCACTTCTGGTCCTCACTCCGGACACTTCATAAGCGTTTTAAAAAATGGCAAAGAGCTTGGCGTAAAACATATAGAGTACGCATATCAGGAAAATCCTTCTGGCGGAATTGCAGATGCACTTTCCTTGGCCGAGGACTTCGCAGACGGGGGGCCGGTAACTGTTATATTGGGCGATAATACGACTGATTCAGATATACGTTCTTCTGTTTCAAAATTTAAAAAGGGTGCACTTATTTTTTTGAAAAAAGTTCCTTACCCCGAAAGATTCGGGGTTCCCCGTTTTGACAAGAGCGATGTTAGAAAGATTGTAGAGATAATTGAGAAGCCTCAAAAGCCTCCCTCACAGTATGCAGTCACGGGCCTCTATATTTATGACAACAAGGTTTTCGACTACATTAAAAAACTGAAACCTTCAGGAAGAGGAGAATTAGAGATAACTGATGTAAATAACCGCTATTTGAATGAAGGTGAGTTAGAATGGGCCGAACTTAAGGGATACTGGCTAGACGCGGGTACTTTCGAATCTTTATTATTGGCAAACCTTTTTTGGGCCAAGAAATCTGGTAATAGCAAGTTGGAAGAATTGTTGAAGTACATAAAGAAAAAAAGGATGGAATTATGAAGCTTCTTGTAACTGGGGGAGCAGGATTTATAGGTAGTAATTTTATAAGATATTGGTTAAAGAAATACCTTAAGGATAAAATTGTAAATCTGGATAAGTTAACATACGCAGGCCATCTTTCTTCGACCAAAGATTTTGCAGACAATCCTAACTATACATTTATTAAAGGTGATATTTGTGATGTAAAGGTGGTCGAGGGGGCCATGAAAGGCGTTGACTATGTAGTTCATTTTGCCGCAGAGAGCCATGTCGATCGTTCGATAATCGATCCTACAGTTTTTGTAAGAACAAATGTATTAGGGACGAATGTATTACTCGAAGTTGCGCTGAAGAAAAACGTCAAAAGATTTCATTTAGTATCGACTGATGAAGTTTTCGGATCTCTTCTTCTGAATAGCAAGGAAAAGTTTAGCGAAAAGACGATTTATTCACCCAGAAGCGCTTACGCAGCCTCGAAAGCAGCGGCAGACCACCTAGTTAGAGCTTACTTTATAACATACGGTCTTCCAGGAACCATCACAAATACCTCTAATAATTTTGGTCCCTTTCAGGATCCTGAAAAATTCCTACCACGGATGATCACTAATCTAGTTGACAACAAAAAGCTTCCGATTTATGGCGATGGAAAGAACGTCAGGGATTGGATTTATGTTGAGGATCATGTAAGGGCAATTGATATGGTTTTAAAAAAAGGCAAAATTGGCGAAACATATATAGTCGGTGGCATGACTAACGACATAAATAACTTGGAAGTAGCGAGAAAACTATTGAAAATATTTGGCAAGGATAAAACTTATTTAAAATTTGTTAAGGATAGGTCCGGCCATGATAGAAGATATACTATAGATTGGAGTAAAATAAGGCGAGAATTAGACTGGAAGCCAAAGTACGATTTTGATATATGGCTTGCAAAAACTGTAGAATGGTATAGAGAGAACGATTGGTGGTGGAGACCGTTCAAGAAAAAGGCGGAAGAATTATATGAAAAAACTGGACAAAAATAGACGGTGATATAGTAATAATTTTATTATGAAAACATTTAAAAAAGGGAAAGATGTGCAAGACGTTTCTTATGTTTCCGTTGAATGGCTTAAAAGACAAAAATTTCAAATTCAGAACATATATAAACCACCCACAATAAAGGGAGTTATTTTGAGGGAGTTAAATCCAATACCGGACGGAAGAGGAGACATAATTGAACTTTGGAGTGAACCGTGGATTGAGAGTAATGATCTTGTTTATCCCACACATTGTTATCAGAGTGCAACGGATTATGGAGTTACTAAGTGTTGGCATTTACACTCGATCCATACGGATCAAATGACTGTGACAAGGGGCAAAATACAAATAGTAATGGTTGATATACGAAAAAATTCGGAAACCTTTGGCCACGTAAACTCGGTTTTTATCGGCTTCGAGAAGCCGCGCCTTCTTAAAATTCCACCTGGAATCATGCATGGATGGAAATGCTTATCAATACCAGAAGTATTAGTAGTAAATTTCCAGTCTCATATATTTGACGCAAGAGATGAGTACAAATTTCCGTGGAACTGTGTGTTAGAGGAAGTTTGGGAACCGAAAAATGGGTAGGTTATGAAAAATTTAATATTAGTTACGGGTTCGGAAGGGTTAGTTGGCTCGAGATTTGTGGAGATTTCACAGAGGAAAAACTTTTTACATCTGCCGAAAGAGGTTGAACTTGATATTACAGATAAATCCGAGATAAAGGCGGTAATAGAAAGTTATAATTTCAGTGCCGTTGTTAATTTTGCCGCCTTCACAAATGTGGGAAAAGCCGAGGAAGAGAAAGATGACAAAGAGGGAGATTGTTGGCAGGTTAACGTTGAAGGAGTAAGAAATTTCACTGAAGCTATAAAACCCCACAAAGAGCGTATACATTTTATTCAGATTTCAACAGATATGGTTTTTCCGGGAAGCTTGGAGGATCCCGGAGCTTATGAAGAAACCCACCCTCCTGAATCCGATTCCTCAAAACTGAATTGGTACGGTTTCACAAAGAGCGAGGCAGAAAGGGTTGTGGGTGATGTTTTGGGTAATTCAGGAACGATCCTACGAATAATTTATCCGGTCAGGGCTCGTTTTGAAGCTAAATTGGATTATTTGAGAAAGTTCCTTAAGCTATATGATGCGGGAAAACTTTATCCGGTGTTTTCCGATCAGCAAATTTCCATAACTTACATCGACGAGGCTTGCCATGCGATAGACAAAATTATTATTGAGGGACATAAGGGAATATTCCACGCCAGCTCATCGGATATAACTACTCCGTATGAGCTAGTTACTTATTTACTTGATAAAACTCGCGGGGTGAAAGATGCCCCGAAGGCTATTTCTTTAGAGGAACATTTGACTAAGACAGGTAGTTCTTTATATCGTTATCCTAAGTTTGGTGGATTAAAAGTTGATATAACAGAGGCTAAATTAGGAATTAAATTTAGCACCTGGAAAGAGATCGTTGATAAGCTCATTTCGCAGGGAATTGGGAAATGACACTTCAAAAAATAGTAGTTTTGAGCCTCGATTAGTCTTATAGTATAATACTTCAATCTAAAGAATTTTCTGTCCAGCCTGCCGGAGACCATACGGTACCCGACTTGCCAGATACCGTTTGGTATCTGGCTTGCCACCAAGGCTGGATTTTTGGTTGTAAAGAACTTACTGAAATTAATGGAAGAAAAACAAGAAATCGTTTCTGATATCAGTATTAATTCGCCTATAGGCCTGGGCTTTGTTCGTAAAGGGAAAAAATACGTCACTCATACGCGCCTCCCTCTTTCCGAATCCGCTTTCCAGACTCTTGTCCTTTGGCAGAAAGTACTCCTTGTAGGAGTGTGTCTTTCGTTTCTGATGGGAATAATAATCAATATAAAACTTTCAATAATAAGCGTAATTGCGTTTTTAACGTTCCTATATTCGCAAGATCTGATTTTTAGTTTATACATTCTTCTCAGAAGTCTAAATAATCCACCCGAAATTAAATTTAGCCAGAAAACTATCTCAAAAATAGATGAGCAGACTCTTCCCATCTATTCAATTCTCTGTCCCTTATATAAAGAAGCCAAGGTGCTGCCGCAATTTGTAGGGGCAATTAAGGAATTGGATTGGCCTAAAGATAAACTTGACGTACTTTTGTTATTGGAGGAGGACGATCATGAAACCATTAATTGTGCTTATGAACTCAACCTTCCCCCCTTCTTTAAAATACTTGTCGTTCCTGATTCCTTGCCTAAGACGAAACCCAAAGCCTGTAATTATGGCTTGGCTAATGCAGTGGGAGAGTATGTCGTAGTTTATGACGCTGAAGATAAGCCAGATCCTCTTCAATTGAAAAAAGCACACCTAGCTTTCCAAAAACTTCCGAATAATGTTGTCTGTTTGCAATCCAAATTAAATTATTATAACGCAAACCAGAATTTATTAACTCGTCTTTTTACGTCGGAATATTCTTTATGGTTTGATGTAATTTTACCGGGATTTCAATCAATAAACACAATTATTCCTCTCGGTGGAACAAGTAACCATTTCAAAAAGAATTTTTTAACTAAGTTAAATGGCTGGGATCCTTTTAACGTTACAGAAGATTGTGATTTAGGTGTGAGGATTTTCAAAAAAGGATATAAAACAGCAATAATCGACTCAACAACATACGAGGAGGCAAATAGTAAAATTAAAAGTTGGATTCGGCAGCGCTCGCGTTGGTTAAAAGGTTATATTCAAACATATTTAGTTCATACAAGGGACCCGATTGGCTTTGTTCGAAGTCACGGAATTCACGCCTTGATTTTCCATTTAATAATAGGAATAAGGACAATTTTTATACTTATTAATCCTTTACTCTGGGTAACAACTTTATCTTACTTTTTATTTAACTCGTACCTTGGTCCCACAATCGAGGCTTTGTACCCAGTCCCAATTTATTACGTAGCGGTTTCCTGTTTAGTTTTTGGAAACTTTATGTACTTTTACATTTATATGATAGGTTGTGCAAAGCGAAAGAGGTGGGAGTTAGTCAAATACGTGTTCTTTGTTCCGGCCTACTGGGTTTTTGCAAGCATATCTGCGGTAATTGCTTTTCAGCAGTTGGTCGTTAAGCCACACTTTTGGGAAAAAACCGAACACGGTTTCCATTTAAGTAAAGCAAGGATTGGCTACCCACTTAAGATAGACTGGAGATTTATATTCCAATCCTTTCAACTCGTAAATAAAGTATATTTTGTATTCTCAAGGACGCTAAGTGATCTATTGGGACTTCTCGAGGAAATAAAAATAGACAATAGTGTCGAAAATGGAAATTTAAGAATTTTAGTATTTAATTGGCGAGACACCAAACATGTTTGGAACGGTGGGGCTGAGGTATACATACACGAGTTAGCCAGAAGGTGGGTGGCGGTCGGGTATAAGGTAACTTTTTTTTGCGGGTGGGATAGATTGGCTAGAAGAAACGAAACAGTTGACGGGATCAGGGTTATAAGGCGCGGTGGATTTTATACAGTTTATCCATTGGCCATTTTGTATTACCTTTTTAAATTAAGAGGTAAGTTTGATATCGTAGTTGATTGCGAAAATGGTATTCCTTTCTTTACTCCGCTTTTTGTGGAAGTCCCAAAAATTCTTTTGATCCATCACGTTCACCAAGAGGTTTTCAGAAAACATTTGCCTTTTCCGCTATCCAAAATAGCAATAGCCATGGAATCAAAACTCATGCCTAATGTATACAAAAACCAACCGGTAATTACTATTTCTAATTCTTCAAAGGCTGACTTGGTTGATAGGGGCTGGGTTAATCCCGAGAAAATAGAAGTAATATCTCCTGGAGTTGATTTAGCTCTATATAAAAAAATGCCAAAAACATTCTTTCCTTCCTTTATCTATTTAGGAAGACTTATGGCTTGGAAAAATTTGGATACGTTACTCTATGCTTTTTCAGATCTTATTGACAAGGTTCCCGTGGCAGAACTTACCATTGCTGGTTTTGGAGAAGATTTGGTTCGACTTCAAAAAATCGCTCAGAAATTGGGAATCGAGAAAAAAGTTCATTTTCCGGGTAGAGTTACGGAGGAAGAGAGGTCGCGTTTATTTGGCGTAAGCTGGGCAGCTATACAACCCTCTTCATTTGAGGGCTGGGGTATTACTGTGATCGAAGCGAATGCTTGTGGGACTCCTGTTATTGCATCAGACATTAATGGTCTTAGAGACTCGGTTCTTGACGGACGAACCGGTTTACTTTTTCCGGCGAGAAACGCAAAAGTTCTTAGCCAGAAAATGCTTATACTGGCCACTAACCAGAGATTTAGAAGTTATTTATCTGACGAAGCGTTTTTTTGGGCAAGGTGTTTCAACTGGGATCACTCAGCAAAAACTTTCGAACGAGTAATTGTCGGTTATTTGGGCGGAAGACAAGTTATACCGTCCTACCAATACGTCCGGAATTCCGTAGAAGAATGAAAATAGTATTTTCAAATTATGACGATATTAAAAACCCTTTTTATGGAGGCGGCGGTGCATATGCCATACATGAAATAGCAAGGAGGTTTAGTAAAAAAGGACACAAAGTTGTCGTCATAACCGGAAAATACAAGGGTTCAAAAGATGTATTTGTCGAAAAAGTTAAATATAAAAGGATTGGTTTTAGTTGGACGGGTCCAAAACTATCTCAGTTAATTTATCATCTTATTCTTCCCATTTTTGTAAAAATTACCAATTTTGATATTTGGATAGAAAGTTTTACCCCACCACACTCAACTAGTTTTTTACCCCTTTTTACTAAAAAAAATGTTGTTGGTTTAGTACACATGTTGGCAAGTGAAGATATGAGGAGAAAATATAAACTCCCCTTTCATTTGGTTGAGAAAATAGGCTTAAGATTTTACAAACACTTTATTGTATTAAATGACATAACTGAAATAAATATAAGAAAGGTAAATGAGTCTGCCAATATAAAAATAATTCCTAACGGAATAGATATCCCACAATACATTTCTAAGAAAAGAAGAACAAACATACTTTTTCTAGGTAGAATTGAGATAAACCAAAAAGGGTTAGACCTACTTTTGAAAGCATATAAAAAGGTGGACAGTAAAAAACTTGTAAAACTGGTAATCGCCGGAGGCGGAACCGAAAGCGAAGTTGAGAGTCTAAAATCGCTAATCATAAAGTTTGGCTTAAAAAATAATGTTGAATATGTCGGAAAGGTTATTGGAAGAAAGAAAAATAATTTATT
The DNA here is from genome assembly GCA_964435575.1 of uncultured Gammaproteobacteria bacterium. Lineage (GTDB taxonomy): Bacteria > Patescibacteriota > Microgenomatia > UBA8517 > UBA8517 > GWB1-39-12. The sequence goes on from CAYSZS010000001.1 coordinate 66,651, forward strand.
TAACAAGGCTTTATTTATGGTAATTCCCTCCAGGTATGAAACATTTTCTATTGTCTCTTTGGAAGCAGCAGCTTGGGGATTACCAATTATATGTTTTGATATCGAAGGTTTAAGATGGCTACCGAAAAATTGTGCTCTTAAGATTAAACCTTTCAGTGTTGATTTATTTGCCAAAGAAATGGAAAGGCTGGAATCGGACAGTCGCCTGAGAGAAAGTTTAGGAAACAGTGCCAGGGTTTACGTTAGAAGATATAGTTGGAATGATATTTTCCGAAAGTACGAGAAATTCATTACACAATTAGTATGAACAAAAGTTTCGATTTAATCGCCAAAAAGATTATTGATAAAAAGATTCGTTGTTTATTTATTTCTCCTCATCTTGATGATGCGATACTGTCTTGCGGAGGTCTAATTTTTTATTTAAACGAGAGAAAAGTGCCTGTAACTATCATGAACGTTTTTTCCGAGGGAGCGACGAAACCTTATACACTTTCCGCAAGGGTTCATCTGTATTTGACAAACCATAAAAGTGCAAAAGATTTATATAGAGAAAGAAGAAAAGAAGATAAATTTGTACTAGGAAAATTGGGACTCAAGTCTATTAATTTAGGATTTATAGAGGCTCTATATCGCAAGAGAAAGGTTGGGCGAGTAAGACTAATGCTTGGAAGAATTTTACCTGAGATTATTCACGTTTACAGAACTTACCACTTTGGCATTCTAAGTGGCGATATCTCTAAAGAAAAGCTTTTAGAAGAAAAGATATCAGGAAAACTTAAGACTCAAATAGGGGGTCATAAGAACACTTTAATTTTCTGTCCGCTTGGCCTGGGAGTACACGTAGATCATATTTTGGTAAGACAAGCATGCTCTAATAATTTTGAAAAACTAATTTATTGGTATGATTTTCCTTACAAAGATAAGAAAGCTGAAACTGAAAATTTTAAGAATGTTCATAGATTAGAAAAATATTTGTTTGATAAAAATATTAAAGAGAAAAAGGGTTTAATTTCAGGTTACCAAAGTCAAATAAGAACTTTATTTAAAAAAGGTATTAAATTGAATTCTGAAAAGTATTTTGTGAACAGCAAAGTAATTCTAAATGAATGAAAGCAAAAGAAAACATGACAAAAATAGAAGTTATTAGGGAAGTTAATGATAAATTTATTCTAGCCTGGGATATCTTATGGCGAGATTCTTATAATCCGCATCTCTTTAATTCATCGAAGTGGTTTTTGTCGTATGTTAATTCTTTCAATCCGACGGATTATCACATAGTTGTTTTAAGTGAGGGTGAGAAGATAGTTGCAATATTACCCTTAATTAAGGATAAGCACTATGCGATAAACGTATTGAGAAATTCTGGAGGCAAGTATTTGGATAGATCAAGTTTGTTGACAGAAGAAAATGATACAGGCGTGATAACTGATATTTTTAAAGAAATTTCAAAATATCAAAATTTATATCTGGCAGAGGTGGATAGAGAAACCTCAGAAGTTTTTAGAAATAAAAAGAATATTCTTGTTCTCCCTTCCTCAGTAAATCCATATCTCACGTTAGATGGCGAGAGTTGCTTCAGATTTTTGTCGAAAAAGAATGAAAGCAAGATCTTAAATAGCTTTAAAAAATATAAAAGGTTCATAAAAATAAGACATATTGTAAAACCTACTTTAAGAGATGCTAAAACCATTTTTGAAATTGACAAATATAGTTCAAAAGCCCAAAAGGGGAAGGAAAGTTTTTCTCGCCCAGAGGCAAAAATCTTAATTAAAACGCTGGTTAAAAGAGCCGCTAATTTTATCGTCATTGACATTCTGTATTTTAACAAAATACCCGTTGCTTATACTTTCGGCACAGCCTTTAGAAAAATTTATCACGGCATGTATACGGCTTACAGAAAGGAATATAAAAATATAATTCCTGGAAAAATGCTGATTTATATGTTGATTCAAAAATTAAAAGAGGATGGTTATAAAATCATTGATTTTGGAAGAGGTGGAGGCGGGTTGAAAAGCGATTTTACGCCAAATAAGAAAATTCAATACGATATCTATTACTCGCCGAGTCCTGTGGTTAGGTTATGGTGGTATAGTTTGTATTTACTTAAAAATTTTGTCTTAAATAGAAACCGTTTTTACCAATTTCTTTGCAGTTCAAAAAGACTTTTAAATATTACGAGATACAGAATTTTAGAAATATGAAGTGGCTTAGTAAAAATATCGGTATAATAATTTTTTGTATAGCTATTCTAGTATTATCTGTTAGGGGACTGTCTGGAAATCCAGATAGTACTCAACTTAATACGGATAAATGGACTAGCGAAGGTCCTTTTGAGTTATCGCCTGAGCGGGGAAGATTTGCCTTAACCTACTCTTTGGTAGAGGATAAATCTATTTATTTTTCCAAAGAAATTGCTCGTTTCACTATACCTGACCTCGGCTATATCAACGGTAAATATGTGTCGCTTTTTGCACCCGGTGTCTCTTTTATTGTTGTTCCCGGCTATTTGCTAGGAAAAGTGTATGGGGTGTCGCAAGTCGGCTCTTTCTTTGTGATAATAATCTTTGCGGTTTTAAATGCTTTAATTATTCAAAAGCTGGCTAAGTTTTTTGGTGCTGGGAATCTTACGTCTACACTTTCTTCACTAGCTTTCCTTTTTGCAACTCCTTCTTTTTCCTATGCGGTTAACTTATATCAACATCATATTTCAACCTTTTTACTTCTTGTCAGTACTTTTTTACTACTTACCAGAAGAGGTTTTGTTAAATATTTATTAATTTGGTTTTTGTTTGGGTTAAGTTTACTGGTCGACTACCCGAATTTCTTTCTTTTTTTACCGATAATTATCTATTCCCTAGTTGAAGCCATTATTCTCAGAATGCGTAGTTCCGGACTAACAGTAAAAGTAGATCTTTGGAAATATTTCGGAATTTTAGGAATTATCTTACCCTTGGTAATATTTTTTTGGTATAACAAAAGTGCTTACGGCTCCCCCCTTCAACTCGCGGGCACCGTCCAGAACGTTCGCGAGATGGACAGTAAAGGGAATCCAGTTAGAAGTATTACTCCGGATGATAATGAGGGGGATTCAATTGAAGAAAGTGGTAATACACAAAATGCAGCAACCTTTTTTAAGACCAGAAATCTGGCCAACGGTTTATATGTACATTTATTAAGTCCGGATCGCGGAATAATATATTATGCCCCAGTAACTCTTTTCGGGATTCTGGGTATCGTAGAGTTAACAAAAAAGAAAAAACAGACTTCTCTTCTTATTTCTGTTATCGGAGTTAACTTAATTCTTTACTCGATGTGGGGAGATCCCTGGGGCGGATGGGGGTTCGGTTCGCGATATCTAGTTCCTTCATACGCATTTACCGCACCTTTTGTCGGGTTAGCTATTTCAAAGTTCAGGAAAAATACAATGTTTATGATTATGATTACTCTCACGTTCTTTTATTCGCTTTCTGTGAATACTTTGGGAGCAATAACAACAAGTTCTAATCCTCCGGAAGTAGAGGTTGAGTATTTATCTTCCCAGTCCCATAAGGTGGAAAAATATACTTATGAAAGAAATATTGATTTTCTGAGTAGTCATGGCTCTAAATCCTATTTTTATAATGAATTTCTTAGCGATTGGCTTAGTCCTTGGCAATTCTATTTGGTAATGGTCGCGATACTCATGTCTTTGGTAACCACTTTCATTTTACGCATGAATAGTTTCAGGTATGGTTCAGAGATAGAGTTTGTTCTCAAGGGGGGCAAAGAAGGAAAAAACCTGAAGGTTTACTTGGAAATCATGGATAAGTTAAAAACCCTTCCAAGAGGGATTAAGTTTTGGTGACGAAAATGGACAAGTTTACATTACAGTTTACATTATCAAAGTCTTTAATTATTAAGTTACAGAAATTTTTTGATAAAAATATTCTGTCGATTCTTATTTTAACTTTAAGTTTAATAAGTGTTTTTGCTTTTTTGTTTTATTACGAAAACAAGCTTGGTCTTTCTTATAACGATGCGAGATCTCATTTGGATATGGGTAGGCGTGTTGTCGAAAATTTAAAACCCGGCCTTGCTCAACTTGGTTCTGTTTGGCTTCCGCTTCCTCATATTTTAATGATTCCGACAATTTGGAGTGACTTTATGTGGCACTCAGGACTATCCGGTGCAATCCAATCAATGTTTTCATTTGTAGCAACAGGATGCCTTATTTATCTTTTCTTGAAAAATTTGAAAATAGGGCTTTTTGAGAGGATTTTCGGTGTATTTATTTTTGTTGCCAATATAAACGTTTTATATCTTCAGTCAACCGCCATGACTGAGCTTTTACTTTTGGCAACAATGACCGCTGGGGTTTACTTTCTCGCCCGTTGGGTTAACGACGATAATATTTTCAACTTGATTAAAGGAGCACTATTCGTAATGTCGTCTACTCTTATAAGATACGATGGGTGGTTTCTTTTTATATTCGCTAGTCTACTTGTCGCATTTATTAGCATAAGGAAGAGGGGTTTACGCGAGGCCGAGGGGAATTTTATTTTTTATTCGACTTTGGCGGGTTTTGGTATAGTAATGTGGCTTGTCTGGAATTTATTAATTTTCAAAGATCCTTTATATTTTGCATATGGCCCTTATTCTGCACAGTCGCAACAAAAAATGCTTGAAGAAGCCGGAGAATTGTCAACAAAGGGGGATTTTCTGATGTCGGCGAAAGCATATTTTTATTCCATTTTTTATAATAGTTATACATTTTCGGCGATGTTAGGTTTTGCTGGAGCAGTTACCTTTTTTTTAGATAAAAAAATTAAATTTTTGGTTAGAGTTATCTCGTTTTCTCTTCTTGCTCCACTTTTTTTTAATATCATTGCACTTTATTTGGGGCATTCTGTTCTTTTTTTACCGGGTATCATCGGGAGGACTTGGTTTAATATTCGATATGGTGCTTTGATGCTTCCCTCAATTGCAATATTTTCAGCATATCTTATCAATAAGCTTGGAGTTCTAAAGTGGGTTTTTGTAGGAATCTTTTGTCTGGTAATTTTTTTCGCTTTTGTAAATAACGACGCGGCGACAATCGAAGACGCTGTTTACGGCGAAAGTGCAAGAAATGTGTCAGAGGTAAGCACTTGGCTTCAGAATAATGCTAAAGATAAAGAAGGACTTGTTTTAATGTCGGTAGCTTCCCACGATGCAATTATATTTTCATCTGGCTTGCCTATGAAAAAATTCATCCATGAGGGGACAGGTGCTTACTGGGATTATGCCATCGAAAATCCCGATAGATGGGCAACATGGATAGTGACAAGAACACATGACTTGAATGATGCGGTGTTCAGAGAAGTGAGAGATTCCGATGGTTTTAAGAAGTATGAATTGGTGGATCATTATCCCTTTGCGGATATTTACCAACTTAAGCCTGAATACAGAAGTGAATTTTTAGCGAAACCTGTTCTTGGTAAGCAGAACTAACTTATGTTTTTATGAGAGTAACTTTCTTAATTTTATTAACCTTATTTAACTTAATAAACCCAAAGACTATTTATGCAAGAAACGAAGATCCTTATTGGCAGATTCAGTCGGTCGATACAATGAAGCTATCGCGCGATCTTGCGAGAGAGAAGATGGATGATTCGGAATTTGAAAAAATTATCTCCCGAGAAGTTAAAAATATTTCCGGAGTTGGAGCAACCCATGTTGCAATCGCGACGCCTTACGATGATGAGTTTATCCCTTTTATGAAAAAGTGGATAAAAGAAGCTCGTAAAGACGGTTTAAATGTTTGGTTTAGAGGAAATTTTTCCGGTTGGGAAGGGTGGTTTGGCTACCATCGAATATCTCCGGAAGAACATACTAATAAAATAGAGGACTTTATTCTATTGAATCGGGACTTATTTGAAGATGGTGACATTTTTACTCCCTGCACGGAATGCGAGAACGGAGGTTCTGGCGACCCCAGGGATACAGGAAATATCCAAGGATTCCGCGACTTTTTAATTTCGGAGTACGAAATTTCTAATAGGTCGTTTCAGATGATAGGTAAGGACGTAAAGGGAGGCTATTTTTCAATGAACGCCGATGTTGCAAAACTTATTATGGATAAAGATACAACAAAAGCACTTGGTGAAATAGTTGTAATAGATCACTATGTTGAAGATCCTGAGCAATTGTCGAAGGATGTTGCGGAAATTGCAGAAAAAAGTGATGGTAAAGTCATTTTAGGCGAAATAGGTGTTCCTATACCCGATATTCACGGTTATATGACCGCGTCTCAGCAGGCCGATTGGGTACAAAAAGCGCTTTCGCTTTTATCAAGTAAACAGGTACTATTGGGAATTAACTACTGGGTAGCAAGTGGCGGCACGACTTCGTTATGGTACGATGACGCTTCCGAAAAACCGTCCGTAGAAGTCATTCGGAACTACTTTATCCCGAACGAGTTAAGTGGGAAAGTCGTGGACGAATTAGGTAAATCTATAAAAGAAGCTGAAGTTATTGCTGGCGCGAAAAACGTAAACACCAACTCGGAAGGGGTATTTAGGATTGACGTAGTTCCTTCAATCGAAAAATTGCTAATAAAAAATGATGATTATGAGGAAAAGAGTGTTTGGTTAACGGACGCTTTGCCTGACAAAATAATATTAAAAAGGTCCGACGGAAATGTTTTCTTTAAAATTAAGCTATCAATATATCAGGCTATAAATAAAATAAAAGAGTTACTTTAGTAAATCCGGCCTTTTTTGTTTTGTTTTTTCGAAAGCTTTTTCCTTTCTCCATTTTTCGATTTCTTTGTGATTTCCGGAAAGTAATACTTCGGGGACTTTCCAATCATTATAATTTTCGGGTCTGGTGTATTGTGGAAAGCCTAAAAGCCTTGGTACTCCCGGGCTATCAAAGTCTGAAAAAGATTCTTTTTTAAGAGACTCTTCTTTTCCGATTACTCCGGGGACTAATCGGACTATCGCATCAGTTATGACCATTGCTGGAAGTTCTCCGCCGGTTAGTACATAATCGCCAATTGAGATTTCTTCGTCAACCAAGTGTACCCTTACCCTCTCGTCAATGCCCTTATAATGTCCGGAAATTAAAATAAGATGTTCGTATTTTGCCAATCTTTCTGCTTCCTTCTGATTAAAAGTTTTCCCGGCAGCGTCGAGGAGGATGACTTTAGGTAATTGATAATTAGTAATCAGTAATTTGGTTTTTTTGCTTGACTCTCGAAGCTTTAGCGAAGTGGGGTTCTTTAGTTCTTTAGTTCTTTCGTTCTTCAGTTCGTGCAGAGCACGGTCAATCGGTTCTACCATCAAAACCATTCCGGGTCCTCCACCAAAGGGCCTGTCGTCAACCATTTTGTGTTTATCTTGCGCCCAATCTCTAATATTATGGGTATTAACTTCGACTAAGCCTTTCTCACGAGCCCTTTTGATAATACTTTCATCAAACGGTCCCTTAAACATTTCAGGGAAAAGTGTCAAAATATCAATTTTCATTGCAATGGACTTTTTATATTTTTAAGTTTTGGATTAGTTACTTTAGTATACACTTGGGTGGTTCTGATGTTTGCATGACCTAGAAGTTCTTGGACATAGCGAACATCAACACCATTTTCCAAAAGGTGGGTAGCAAAACTATGCCGCAGCGAATGAAAAGTTGCGGGTTTAGTGATGACCGCCTTTTTTAATGCATTAGAAAAAACTTTTTGTGCGGTACGGACATTTAATTTTCCTCCGCGTTCACTTTCAAATACCAAATCATTTTTTTTCTTACCCGCAAGCAGATTTTTCAAATCATTCACCAAGGTGGAGGGCATGACCGTGATCCTGTCCTTATTACCCTTTGCTGATTTGAGATGTATGATTAACTCTTCCAGATCAACATCTTTCACCTTAAGATTTATAACCTCGCTCACTCTTAATCCCGCACCATAGGATAGTGAAATAAGGAGTTTGTGCTTATTATTTTTTATCGAGTTAATGAGTTTGCGTATTTCTGTTCTTGGTAAAACAACGGGTAATCTTTTATGTCTTTTGGCATAAGGAAATGGGAAAGAAATCGGCTTTTTATATATTTTTGTTATGACAAACTTAAATGCGGCGTGATACTGATTTACGGTAAAAGCAGATTTTCTTTTTTTTATTAAATTATCCAAGAAATGACCGAATTCATCGGAGGATATTGTACTGAGGGGTCTTTTGAAATGATTGTAGATTTTTCTGACGCAGGAGGTGTATGCTTTGATTGTCTTTGGACTATATCCTGAAATACGCATGTATTCTTGAAGTCTTTGGATCAGCATGATAGTATATTATCATAGTTAAGACGTTTATACGACCTCTAAATCGTATAAACACTAGTTAGCCAAAATTGAGAGCCCGCCTTAACAAGAGAAGCTTTTATCAATCACTGGATTGCTATAAATATTATGAAGAAGCCTGTTTTAATTGTATTATTCCTAACGCTCATCTTTGTTGGTTTATACTTATTTTTGACAGAGAATAATGAAAGAGGCAAGGGTAACGACGAGAAATTGTTGAGGTCTCACTATGCTGGAGTAGATTGTAGTAAGTTATTTGGTAACACTATACGACCTAATAACGATGTTGTAGAAACCCGCAAATCAGTTTGTGCAGCCGAAAGGGCTTGGTTTGAAAATGATTCTGACTTTTGTAAGCTTCACGATGATCCTGACCACTGTTATGGATGGATGACAATTAAAACAGGCGATTTAAATTTGTGTCGTTCTAAGAATAAAAAGACAGGATACTTTTGGATAGAAGATAAATTGATAGACGGTGAAAAATCCAACTCTTGGTTATATGATTGCTACAGAGCAACTGCTAACTGGAGAAATGATCTTAGTATATGTGGACAGATTCCTTATAAAAGTAGTGATTTACTACAGGAGTGCAAGAGTACTTCTTCTGGTTGGAACAATCATTATTCTAAATATTCAGATTTTTCACCGATATGATTAAGATGGGCTCTCAACTCAAGGGGGTGCTGCGCTTTGCTTCCGCTAAGCTCCAGCAACCCTCGCCTAACACAGTATATGCGGTTCGCTCATTGCACCCTGCCTACCGGCAGGCAGGTTCGCTCTCCCAAATTTGCCTTATTTTTTATTATTTAGTACAATAGTGCTTATGAACTACAAAGATATAATTAGTATCGAACCGGGTAAACGTGGTGGACAACCTACTATCCGCGGTATGCGTATTACGGTTTATGATGTTTTAAAGATGCTTGCCTCAGGCATGAGCGAAAAGGAAATTTTAAGTGATTTTCCTGAGTTAACCAAAGAGGATATTAGGGCGGTTTTGTCTTATGCCTCGGAAAGAGAGCATTCTCTAACTACCGCAAGCCATGAAGTTACTTTTGGATCAAAACATCTCGCACAAGCTGGTTAAAGAGCTTGAAGATTTATTTCCAAGATCAAACCACGTTTACCTTCTTGATTTACCGAAGGCTTCTGATGAGGAAATATGGAATTACGCTCGTGATAATGGCTTTACCATTGTAACTCAAGACTCTGATTTCAACGAAAGAAGCCTTATTTACGGATATCCGCCTAAAGTAATTTGGCTTCGGACCAGTAACGTTTCCACTCAAAATACCAAACGTTTATTGAAGGAACACAGTCAAGATATTTTATTGTTTGAAAAAGATAAAACCTTGGGCTGTCTGCAGATTTACTAGTTTCAAAGAGGGAAAAATAAGGCAAACTTCCCATATACCGATACATTAGCCAAAGTGGCTCGCTCAACTTACTATAGTTTATTGCATTCCTCTGCGAAAACCTCCGAGTCTGACTCGTGGAATGAAGCAAGAATCCTCTCTTGGCGATAAGAAACTACGGACTTTAGTCCGTGGAGTTTCCTTAGGTGAACGAAAGGGAGTAAAATCGTATATAAATGAATAAAAATTTGGGATTAAGTAAAAAATATTTGGTATTGTCAGCTTTTTTTCTGACTGGCGTTGCTCTTTGTCTTCTTTCATCGGTCATAGTAATGAGCGTAGGCTGTGGGTTTATAAAAATTTTAGATTGTGGTTACTATGCAGGTTTTCCGGTTCCATATGCTAAGTTTGATGAAAAAGCAATTAAGTTAGAAAATAATCGTCTCCTGATAAGCCCGACCTTATACTATAAATACAAATTTTCCCCCATAAAAAACGACCAAATTTTTGCCAGAGAGTTTTTGTCGGACGGAATTCTAATACCAATTTTTCTATTAGATCTAACCCTCTATAAAGTTAATATTTTACTTTTTGTTTTAAATATTTTGTTGTGGTTAGTACCTTCCGGGTTTTTGATTGGGGTTTTTTTCTGAAAAAAGGACTGGAAGTTGAAGGATGGTTTGCCTTTTTTTGGCTGCACCTAATATATTTTTACTATAAGATTATTAGTGATAGAACGTAAATACACCAATAAGGTGTTTTTTTGTGCCTGAATATGAAAGAGAAACAGGGAAAAAGTTTGATTAAGAAATTATTAGTTTATAGGAAAAGATTGATAATACTTGCAATTGTTTTGTCGGCAGGATTTTTAATCTGGAAGTTTGCTTTAGGTAAGAAAGAAGAAATTGAAACAACGAAAATCGAAAGAGGAACTGTTTCCGAAGAGCTTGTACTTTCGGGAGAAATTTCCGCTGATGAATACGCAAAACTTACCTTTCCTACTTCAGGGAAAATTTCTTGGGTAGGAGTTTCTGAAGGAAACGAAGTGAAGCGCGGGCAAGCTTTGGCTAAACTTGATACGACTGTTCTAAACGCAGCTTTTCAACAAGCAAGAGCAGCTTTACGTGCAGCTGAGGCAACCGTCGAGAAAGTTCACGACCAAGTGAAAGATCACGCAGGTGATGAAACATTTACTCAAAAGGATACTCGTACAGCCGCAGAAGCAGCCAAAGACGAAGCCTATGACGCTTATATTGCTGCAGAATACAACTTAAGAAATTCCACCCTAACATCACCCTTTGCAGGAATTGTGACTTTTTTGGCACACCCCTTTTCGGGTGTCAATGTTTTGGTAACCGAAACTCAAGTTGAAGTGATAAATCCTGATACAATTTATTTTGACGTTTCTGCAGATCAAACAGAAGTGGGTGATTTATCCATTGATCAGAAAGTGAAAATTATTTTAGATTCCATGCCTGATGAAGAGCTTTCTGGCTACGTTGATTTTATAAGTTATACGCCTCGTTCTGGCGAAGTGGGAACGGTTTATAAAGTAAAAGTGAAATTTGACGGAAAACTAGATGTTAAAAAGTACAGGATAGGAATGAGTGGAGACGCAAGTTTTATTCTGTCAGAAAAAGAGAGTATTTTGTATCTTCCGCCAAAATTTGTCAAAAGCGATTCTCAAGGAAAGTATGTGAAACTTGGAAAGAAAAATAATAAAACGTATATTGAGGTGGGGATAGAAGGAGAGGATAAGATCGAGATAAAAGGAGATATTAAAGAGGGAGATATAGTTTTTGATTAACTCGACCCGAATCCACTAATAAACGCCCGAATGACCCTAATAAAAATAATATTCGGATATTTGAGTCGCTTATTATGATTAAGCTTCAAAATGTCTGTAAATCGTATTTTTTGGGAGATACCGAAGTAAAGGCGGTCTGCGATATTAATTTAGAGATTAAAGATAAAGAATTTATCGGAATTTTGGGATCTTCAGGAAGCGGTAAGTCTACTTTAATGTATCTTATCGGACTTTTGGAGCACCCCACTTCTGGAAAAATATTCTTGGATGGAAATGACGTGTCAAAGCTTACTGATAGCGAGCTTTCGAAGATTAGAAATAAGACAGTCGGCTTTGTTTTTCAATCTTTTAATTTGATAAATAAGTACACGGTTTTCGAGAATGTTCTGCTTCCGACGAAGTATGCGAGGGAAATTCTCGATTTTAATGTAAGGGAAAGGGTTGAGGAACTTTTGAAAAAATTCGGGATTTGGGACAGACGAGACTTTTTTCCGAATAAAATTTCAGGCGGTCAACAGCAGAGGGTAGCGATAGTGAGAGCTCTTATGATGAAACCCAAAATTATCATGGCCGACGAGCCGACTGGAAATTTAGACAGTAAAACTGGAGATGAAATTTTGAATATTTTGGAAAGTTTGAATAAGGATTTCGGAGTTACGGTCATTTTGGTTACTCACGAGAAGGAAGTGGCGGCAAGAACCAAAAGAGAGATTTATATCAGGGACGGGAAAATTGTGAAGAAATATTTATAGGGTATGAAAATACAAAACGGCTACCTCGATTTATTTAAAGCGGCTATGGCTGACTTTAAAAGGAGTAAAATCAGAACTTTTCTAACTTCACTTGGAATAATGATCGGGGTTTTGTCGGTCGTACTTTTAATTGCTTTGGGACTTGGACTTAAAAATTATTTGGCACAACAATTCGAGAGCTTGGGAGCCAACTTAATAATTATTTTCCCGGGAAATATCTCGTCAAGCGAAGAGGGTGGGGGTTTGGGTAATTTCGGAGCCGGTTTTGCCGGAGGAGCAAATTTTGATGAAAAAGACTACACCAACTTAACTCGCATTCAGGAGGCTGATTATGTAGTTCCTCTTTTTATGAAGAGTAGCGTTATAGAGAGCGAGGGTGAGCGAAAGTTGGGTTATTTGATGGGCAGTAGCGAGGATTCTTTTAAAATTTTAAATTTGGAGATTTTGGAAGGTGAATTCTTTACAAAGGGCGATGTTTTGGGAAGGGCAAAAAAAGCGGTTTTGGGAGAATCATTGGCTACCAATCTTTACGAGGCACCTCAAGATGCAGTTGGAAAAACCATAAGAGTTTCAGACCAAAGGTTTAAAGTAATGGGAGTCTATAAGAAAAAGGGTGACAGAGAGCAGGATAATGCGGCAGTTGTTCCTTATCGAACTACGTTTGGTACATTAAACCCCGATGAAACTTTTTTTACGATATATTTGGGAACAAGGGATGAGGGAGATATTGAAGTTGTAAAAGAGAAGGCTAAGGAGATTCTACTCAAGCGTTATGAGACAGACGATTTCACTGTTACGGAGCAGTCGGAACTTTTATCAACAATTAACCAGATATTTAATATTGTAAACGGCGTTTTGATTGCCATTGGTTCAATATCTTTACTGGTTGGAGGAATTGGAATCATGAACATTATGTATGCAACGGTTACGGAGCGGACGAAAGAAGTTGGAATAAGGCGCGCGGTTGGGGCAACAGAAAGGGATATATTAAGCCAATTTTTAGCCGAGGCGGTTTTACTTTCAGTTTTTGGAGGTCTTCTGGGACTTATTCTGGCATCTTTTATTGTTCTTGGAGTCAGGCAGTTTTTCCCGGCGTCCATTAATTTATTAGCAGTTCTTATATCTCTTTTTGTTTCTTCAGGAATAGGAATATTTTTCGGCGTTTTTCCCGCCCGCCGCGCCGCCAAACTCCCACCTATTGAGGCAATAAGATATGAATAACCCCCTTGTTTTTCGTTTTCACAATCTGTTACGATTGAGAAGATGGAAAAAATAGTAGTTGTAATGCCGGCTTGGAATGAGGAGGATAACATCAGCAAAATGATTAGGGAGTTGGTTGATGGTGAATTTCCGAAAATTAATGCCGAGATGCATCTTCTGGTTGTAGATAACCATTCTAAGGACAGAACCGAAGAGATTGTAAAAGAAGCTTCGAAAACGCGTAATAATGTCCACGTAATCCAGCAGGGTGACAGATCGGGGTTGGGCTGGGCGTATATTAATGGATTTAAGTATGCGATGAAAGAGTTGGGTGCAGACGCTGTAATGGAAATGGATGCGGATTTTCAGCATCCGCCGAGATTTGTTAAACCGATGGTCGAAGCGTATCTTCAAGGAGCAGATTACGTTATAGGCTCCCGTTATATTCAGGGCGGTTCAATTCCTAAAGAGTGGGCTTTATTTCGAAAAGCAATAAGTTATTTTGGCAATTTATTTATAAGGATCGTACTTCTTAAGCCGAAAATTCATGATTTGACTACGGGTTTCAGATTGACAAGAGTTAAAGGCGTTTTAGAAAATATGGATTTGGATAACTTGATGGAACCTGGTAGATTTGCACACAAAGTTGACTTACTTTATCAGGCTATTAAAAACTCCAAAAAGACGGTTGAAGTTCCATTGGAGTTTGCTTCAAGAACTCAAGAAAAATCTAAATTCAATACCAAAGAAATGATCGCGACGTTTAAAGTCGCGATCATTTTAGGAATAAAAGATAAACAAAGGTTTATAAAGTTTGGCACGGTTGGGTTTGTCGGGTACCTGGTTAATGCGATAGCACTGGAGTTATTTGCGGGCACTAGTGTCACGTTAAGTCTGGCGAATGTTTTTATAGGTTTGAGAAACACACCCTTAGCGTTTATAGCCGAATCTTCAGCATGGGCAGCCGCTTTTGCGGCTGAGCTCGCGATTATTAATAATTTTATATTTAACAACATCTGGACATTCAAAGAAAAGAAAATTACAGGGTTCTTCGCAATAATCAAAAAATTTTTAGCGTTTAACTTATCAACTGTTGGTGCCATAGTCATACAATTTATTGTAATTGGTATAATGGTTTTAGTTCTTGGAGATACAAGACTAATAAGACAGCTGGGAATTTTGGTAGCAATGCCGTTGGTACTTTCGTACAATTACGTGATGTATAATCTCTTCATTTGGAAAACATGGAATTTAGCGAAAATATTCAGGAAGAAGTAGTTTGACTATCAAACGCTGGCGAAGATGCTTCATATATAATTTCTGATTGACCTAGCGCGTTTCTTGGCGGGCAGTTTGGTTCTGGACATTTTGGTCTTGGGGGAAGATGTAACGTGTTACAGTGTTGACAATTGGTCCCTTCCAAACGCAATAACGGTCCTTTTAACCTCCACCACCGGGCAGGCGAATATTCAGACATTTAATTATTAGTCGTGAAGCGATTGGAAAACACTCGTTAACAGATTAACTTATAAAAGCGGTGACCAGTCGGAGATTGGCATTACGTTTTGGGAAATATAAGCAAGAGAAAAAAGATAAATTGGGATTATTAAGATCAACATCACATATTTGAATTCTTTTTTGATGATTGTATCCGAAAAAGCCATCAATAAAAATGGGACTATCGGAAGGGAATATCGGATAAGATCCCGATGCGAAACGAAAAGAATGGACGCAAAGAATAAACCCACAAACCATGCAAGTTCCCGCTCTTTCATTTCGATAAGTTTTATTAGTCCCAGTAGCCCGAAAAGATAGACAAAAATAATTTCTTCTAACCAGAATGTACCTACCCAAGGTTGACTATAGTCAAAAATTTGAAAAGGGGGAAAGAAAAGGTGGATGTTATCTCCCGAATGGAAATAGGCGAGAAAGTCATTTAATCTTACTTTATAAAGTATAAAAACACCCAAAAGTGCGAAAGGAATTAGTGTTATAGAGCTAATTTTTTTGAAATCAAAAGATGATGAAACTTTTGAAATTGTAGAGATTGCTGCAAGCTTGAATTTTGGTAAGAAGATAAATGCCGCATAGGCAAGAACAAGAATTATTGCCGGAGATTTTGTCAGCTGTGCAACTAGCCCCCAAATCCCAGCTAATAGATACTTTCTTTGTTTAAAGTAGTACATCGAAGCAATTATTCCTGCAAGAAATAAAGGTTCAGATGAGCCAACGGACCGAACTATTAAAAAACGCGCAGGGAAAACCGCAAAAACAGCAGTTAACCATAAGGTATTCTTTTTTTCGACATAGTCTTGGATGAATAGATAAAAAAAGTAGATTGCGAGAATGGAGATTGTTACGGTTAGAAATAGCATAGAATAAACATATCCAATAAGTGGTGAAAATAATTTTATTAAAGCTGGAAATAGAGGAAAGTGAGCCGCGTAGTATTGGGCAGGAAGTCCAAATTCAAAGTTACCCATAAGCTCAGGATTATAAAAAGTTTTTGCGACGACCAAAAATAAAGGGCCGTCGTAGTTGGCAACGATTGTTGCCATACCCTCGCGCGGTAATGGAATCCCCAAAACCCTTGGTATTCTCAAAAAGAAAGGAAGCCAAATTAATAAAGTAGGGATAACCGAGATTAAAGCAATTGCGATAATAGTCTTAATTTTGGATGCCATTTGACAAAATGATATAACGTTTAAAGTTCTTAAACAAGATTGATAACTCAAATGGATAGTCTATGACCATTGGTGTAGAATTTGATCATGAAATACTTGATTAAAGAAATTTCGGTGTTTTTTCCGACTTATAACTTGGAGTCTAAAATTGAAAAGACTGTAAGGGATGCTTTTAGAATAGTTCCCAAGCTTGCAGAAAAATACGAAATAATTGTTATTAATGACGGAAGTAGGGATAAAACGGGTGAAGTTTTAAAAAAGCTTAAGCCTAAGTATAAAAACTTAAGAATAATTACACATCAACTAAATAAAGGTTACGGAGGAGCCCTAAAATCAGGATTTTACAGCTCTAAATATTCTTGGATTGCTTTTACCGATGCTGATGGACAGTTTGATATCTCTGAACTTCCAAAGCTAATAAAAAAGCAAAAATCTTCAAGCGCTGACATTGTCGCCGGTTTTTATTTAAAGAGAGCAGTTTCTTTGTTGCGCAAGCTAAACACATGGTTATGGCAGTTGGTTGTCCGAATACTATTTAGATTAAAAGTAAAAGACATTGACTGTGGATTTAAATTAATTAGGAAAAAGGTTATCGATACTGTTCCTAAACTTGAATCCGAAAGAGGAGCATTTATATCAAGTGAATTTTTAATTAAAGCCCAAAAGTACGGTTTTAAAATTGTTGAGATTGGTGTTCATCATTATCCTCATACGGGAGGAAAAGGAACGGGTGCAGATTTGAATGTAATAATTAACAGCTTCGTTGATCTTTTTAAATTGTGGCGAAAACTTCGATGATAGATCTAATTACAAATTACAAATCACAAATTACAAAATGGGTTAAAGAAAATCGTCTCGAAGCATTTTGGTTGGCAGTAATTCTTATAATTGGGGCATTTTTCAGGCTTTACAGAATTGATGAGTATATGACATTCTTGGGAGACGAAGGAAGAGACGCGATTATTGTCCGACGACTTCTTGTCAATTTTGATCCTATTTTAATTGGCCCAGGAACTTCGATCGGAAATATGTATTTAGGGCCAATTTATTACTACATGATGGCACCCGCGCTTCTTCTGGCGGGTTTCAATCCCGCTGGACCTAGCGTTATGATTGCGTTATTGGGAGTATTTACAATGTGGTTTGTTTGGTTTGTAGTTCGAGGTTGGTTTCCCACTTCGCCAAGGTTTCGCGGGACGAGTCCATTTTCGATTAACGTAGCAGCACTTGGTTCAGCTGCCTTATATGCTGTTTCCCCCGTAGTAATTAATTTTTCCAAATCTTCCTGGAATCCCAACATCATGCCATTTTTCTCGCTTTTGACTATTTATTCAATTTGGAAATGGTGGATGGAAGGCAAATTTAAATGGATAGTAGTCACAGCGGTATCGATTGCATTTGTTTTACAGTCTCACTATTTAGGACTACTATTAGTTCCGGTAGTTGGACTTTTCTGTTTATTAACTTTTTTAAAAATTAACAGATTACAAATCACTGATCACCGATCATTGAAACGGAATTTTCTCAAATATTCAACATTTGGAATAGGTGCACTTACTATCCTAATGTTACCTCTTTTAATATTCGACCTTCGTCACAATTTCATGAACTTTAATGCGGTTAAGCAGTTTTTTACCCAAAGACAAACAACTGTTTCCGCACTTCCTTGGAAGTCTATTCCAAAATTATCCGAGGTTATGAATGATTCCACTTCCTCGCTTCTGGGAGCAAAAAATGTGGATTTGACTTGGCTATTCACCTACGGAATTCTATTTTTTACTTTATGGATTTTAATTCGCGAACTTTTCTCAAAAAGAAAAATAAATATTAAAGATAAAAAATATTGGAATTATCTTTGGGAAAAAATTGAAAATGCCAATTTATCACCTTATTTTTTACTGATAATCTGGTTATTAACGGCGTATGTCGGCTTAGGTCTTTATAAACAACACATATATGATCACTATTATGGATTTTTCTTTACAGCTCCTTTTATATTGGTCGGGGGAATAACGCAATATATTTTGGATAATTTTAAATCGTACTGGAAAATTATCATAACAATCTTTTTCATTTATGCAATAACTACCAATTTGGTCGGAAACCCATTAAAATATCCGCCAAATAGGCAAATGCAAAGAGCAATAGAGGTTGCCGAAAAAATTAAAGGAGAAGCCCGTGGTCAAAAATTTAATTTGGCAGTAATAGCCGAGAGAAATTACGAAGACGGTTACCAATATTTCTTAGAGAAATGGGGAGAGCCGGTTTACGACATCGACGCTTTAAATTACGAAAAAACTCTTGCTGATAATCTTTTTGTAGTTTGTGAAATGCCAAAGGAAAAATGTGACCCTGTTCATAATCCGAAAACCGAAGTAGCCAATTTCGGCTGGAGTAAGGTAGAAGGGGAATGGGAAGTCGGCGGAATTACTTTATATAAACTAATTCACACACAATGAAAAGATATCAAACACTCCATTGTCACACAAAAACATCTGATGGTTTTCTTACGCATAGACAAGTATTAGATATATGTGGAGAAAATAATATAGGTGTTGTGGCGTTTACGGATCACGATAGTTTACCGAAAGATAAAGTAATTAAAGAGTTATTAGAAAATAAAAAACATCCAGCGAAGTGGATTGTTGGAATAGAAATATCTGCAGATAAGCCAACCGACTTTAAGGATAAATTTAGTCCTCATATAGTGGGTTTATTTGTTGACCCCTTCAATAGAGATTTAATTAAGCACTGTGAAATGGCGCAGGAAGCAAGGCGGGAGAGAATGAGTCATATGGTCAAAAAACTTAACGGGTTAGGATTTAATCTAATAGAAGAGGATTGTTTAAAAGCTTCAAAGGGGGAAGCAGTTGGAAGGCCACATATTGTTCAAGCAATTAAGTCAAAGGAGGAAAATCTTGAACTAATTGAAAAATTAAGAAAGAAGATGGAACAGGATGCTGATAAAAATGAGGAGTTAAGAATTAAATATGATCTGATGATGCAGAGAGGAGAGAGCCAATATCCTTATGTACTTTTCTTAAGCGACGACTCTTATATTAAGGGTGTATATGTTGACTATCTTTATCGGATAAATCTGGACGATTGTGTAAAGCTTATCAGAAAGGCGGGTGGTTTGGCTTTCTTTGCCCACTGGTTTACGGAAATCAGTAAGTGCGATGAAACTTCAATGGAGAAATTATTAAGAGAGGATAGAATTGATGGAGCTGAAACAGTCTATGGATTTTATGACGATATAAAAGATGAATTTATGAGACAAAGAGCAATATTGCAAAAAATAATTAATAGATATCATAAACTAGAAAGCGGTGGAGCTGATGCCCACACGGAGGAACAATTGAAGGATTTTGCCAAAGATAGTTGGTATGCTGGTTTGACGATAGATATGGCGGAAAATATTTTATCAAGCGGGAAAGTTGATGGAAAGTGGAGCTCGTTGTAAGTTTTGGTTAGTCTTTCGATATATCTATCAAGAAAGTTCTTCAAGTTGCGAGAAAGTTTGCTAAAGAAAATGCAAAATAAAAAACAAAAGGAAAAAGATATTCATACACACGTAATTCTAGTCGCAGGATTTGTACAAAAGGGAGATAAATATTTAATTGCGCGACGAAAAAGCGATGATCCTCAAGCGGGTGGTAAATGGTCATTACCAGGTGGAAAAGTTGATTTTGATATTGGAGGACAGATAATAGAGAAAACTCTTCAAAGAGAAATTAACGAGGAAGTTGGGGTTAAAATTACAGGTGAAATTGAATTTCTAGGAAATAATGCTTTTATTCGGTCGAGTGGGCATCATGTGGTAGCCCTTGTTTTTTTATGTTATTGGAAAAGTGGCATTGCAAAACCTCTTGAGGGGCATGATAAGATTCTATGGTTAACTTTGGAAGAACTAAGGAATTTCAAAGACGCCGACCCCTTTTTTATAGAAACTATTGACTTGCTTGTCAGACATCTTTCCTAATTCTTCAATTTAAATTATTTTTCCCAGATTTTGTGGTAACATCTCCAACATTGGCTCTGAATTCATTTCAACCGACAATGGATTGTCGGAATCTTGAAATCATAGTAAAATTTGAGTGTGAAGACGCTTAAAAAGTTATTTACCGGTTGGTTTACCCACACTTTACTTTTTTGGATTCTTGCGTTAGCCTTTTTTGTTCGGGTTTATAGAACCGGAGATTTACTGCAATTTTATTACGATCAGGGGAGAGACGCACTCGTCATTTGGGACCTTTGGCATAAGGGGAAATTTTTTTTAATAGGCCCGATTACCGGCCTCAAGGGAATATTTTTGGGACCTTTTTACTATTATTTAATAGCTCCTTTTTACCTTCTTGGGGGTGGAAATCCGGTTTATCCTGCTGTCTTTTTGGGTAGCTTGGGAACTTTGGCGGTTTTGATGCTTTACGTATTGGGATCCAAAATGCACTCAAGACTGGCAGGAATAATTGCCGCAACAATTGGAGGCTTTTCTTACTACATTGCAACTTTTAACCGTTGGCTATCAAATCCCAACCCTATTCTTTTAACAAGCATTATCTTTTTATGGAGTTTGTGGGAAATAGCCATTTCAAGTCACAAGTCACAAGTCACAAGTCACAAGTTTAACTGGTGGTGGATAGTGGCAGCGTTAATGGTTGGAGTATCTTTACAGTTCGAAAGCGCGAGTGCAATTTTTTATATTCCCCTTTTTATCATTTTTACATTCTGGATAGTATTAAGAAATGGAATTTATAAGTGGAGGGATAACATACCGAACACAAAAACTGTTCTTTTATGTGTTTTGGCGCTTTTAATTACTCTTTTACCTCAATTAGCATTCAATATTAAGCATGAAAATATACTTCTGAATAACTTCAGGGAATTATTTTTAGAGGAAAAGGCCTTTCGACCGTTTACGAAATTTATTTTAGAAGAAAGAGGTAAATATTTTTGGAATGTTTTTTCATCCAAATTTCTTTTTGAAGAAAATATTTTTGCAATTCTTTTTGTAACCATTGCGGGTGCAATTTTTGTCTCCGAATATAAGAAATTTAAGAAGACCACCTTGCCGCTTTTTCTGATTTTTCTTGTTACTCCGATGGTTGGATATATTCTTTTTCAGGGTAACTACGGCAATATTTATGATTACTACATGAGCGGTTACTTTTTGCCTTTTATCCTTTTATTTTCAATTGCAATGGGGGAACTGTGGAATAAAAAACTTGGATTTATATTGGTAATATTTTTTTTCATTAAATTTTTCCCTCCGAACTATAAAGCTTTGAGGAATTATCTAACTTCAAGCATTCTAACTCGCCCAATTTCTCTGGAAGAACAGATTCCTGTCGTCAATTGGGTATATGATGATGCTGAAGGAAGGGGGCAGTTTAATGTAGACGTTTATGTTCCTCCGGTGATTCCGTATGCCTACGATTATCTTTTTTTATGGCAAGGCTATAAGCGCTGCGGGGAGAGTATGTGCGGAATGACGAAAGAAAGAGTTCCGCTTCTATACACTTTATACGAGCCTGACGACGACCACCCTGAAAGAATTGAGGCCTGGTTTAAAAGACAGGAAGGAATAGGGATTGTTGAACAAGAATTTAAATACGGACGTCTAACGGTCCAAAGAAGGAAAAGGTTATGAGATTAAAAATTAAAAATTTACTTTACCAAAATTACTTAATTTTGCTAGCTATCATCTTGGTTGGCCTTTTCTTGAGAACATATCAACTTAGAGAAAGATTTTTGTACAGCCATGATCAGGATTTGGCCGGTTGGTTTATAAAAGATGTGGTAATTGATAAGCACCTGCGTTTAGTTGGTCAAGAAACTTCTACTCAGGGGATATTCATTGGCCCGTTTTTTTATTATTTGCAGATACCTTTTTACCTTTTTTCACATATGGATCCCATCGGAGGAACATATTTAGTAACTTTCCTTGGTATTTTAACGATGGTAAGTATCTATTTTGTATTCTCACAAATTTTCGATAAAAAGGTTGGTTTGATTGGAGCTTTTATTTATGCCGTTTCTTTCTACACGGTAAATAACGATCGTGAAGTTGTGCCCACCATGCCTGTAATTTTATGGAGCGTATGGTTTTTATACGGACTTAGCCTTCTTTTAAAAAACGAGCAAAAAAAAGCATCTTTAGTTTTTGGAATTCTTATGGGGCTTATTTGGCATATCAACTTTGCACTTATTTTACCGGTTATTTTAATTCCGATAGCATATTATTTTTCAAGAAAAAGATTTGAATATAAAAACTTGGCTCCTGGGTTGATTGCATTATTCGTTACTTCGCTACCACTTTTATTATTTGAAGTGCGTCATGGGTTTCAGCAAACAAAAGCAATGTTTTATTCATTAACTACACCACAATCCGACACGGTTTTTACTGGTTATGAGAAATTCCAAAGGGTATGGTATTTAATGAGCAAAAATATTCACGGACTTTTTATGGGAACTTTTCCCTGGCTTAGTTTTGAAAGTGTTTCTTTTATCTTTGTAGTCATTTTAATATTTTTAATAGTTAAAAAAATAATCGATAGGAGGTTGTTATTTTTAGTAGTTATTTGGATTTTGATATATATTTTCTTTTTTTCGTCTTATTCAAAAATCGTATCGGAGTATTACTTAAACGGAATTACCATTATTTGGATTTTAACTTTTTCGGTGTGTATTTGGCAACTTTTGAAAAGGAGCGATATAAAACATTTTGGCGTTATGATTCTATCTTTCTTTTTTGTCTTTAACTTAAACAAATTTTTTTCGTATGATATAAATGCAAGTGGTTATGTTCAAAGAAAAGATATTGTTTCAGAAATAAAAAGAAACTCGAACGATCGAGGATACCCTTGTGTTTCGGTATCTTACATAACAGATCCGGGTTATAATTTGGGCTACAGATACTTTTTCTGGTTATTAAACGTCAAGACTGCCCCAATAGGAAACGATGTACCAGTTTATACAATTGTTTTTCCATTAAAACCTATTTTTGTAACAGACGTTAATAAGGGAGCCATCGGATTAATATATCCGAACCATGAAAGTTATGCTAAAGAGAGAATTGAAAAAGGTTGTTCGGGAGAAAATTCAAATTTAACAGATCCCTTGTTCGGATTTACGAGATAATAAGATAAGAACAGCTAAATGGTAATATCGCTGAATAGTTGGTAGTAAAGTAAACGATAAACAAATTCAACTATTTAGCTATGCAACCATCTATCTATTTATCAATAATCATTCCTTGTTACAACGAGGAGGAAAATTTGAAAAGAGGCGTTCTTGATGAGGTTTATAAATTCATGAAGGCCAAAGATTTTCAATGGGAGGTAATAGTTTCTGATGATGGAAGCACTGACGGGAGTAAAAAGCTGGTAAGGGGGCAGATTGAAGATTGGGACGGATTCAGGCTTTTGGAGAATCCGCATGGAGGAAAACCCTCTGCTTTGTGGCATGGAATAAAAGAGTCTAAAGGTGAATACGTTCTTTTTACAGACATGGATCAGTCAACTCCAATTGACCAACTTGATAAATTGCTTCCTTTTATCGAAAAAAAAGTGGGTGCGGTAATAGGTTCTCGTGGGTTACTTAGGAAAAACTTTCCACTTTATCGTAGATTGGGGTCAATAGTATTTATGGCAGTGAGAAAACTGTTTATACTTCCTGAGATAGGTGATACTCAATGCGGTTTTAAATTATTTCAAAGGAAAGTTATTGAAAAGGCATTTCCGAAGCTACAGTTTTTCAGGAAAGAGGTTATTACTAAGGGATGGAAAGTGACCTCCTACGACGTTGAGTTACTGCATATTATCAAAAAGATGGGATACGAAATTGAAGAGGTGCCTGTGGAATGGCAAGATATAGATATTAGTAAAAGCAAAGGGGGTGTGTTGAAAAGGTATATAAATGAGTCGAAAGAAATGTTTACACAAATCCTACGGGTCAAATTAAATGATTTGAGAGGTTTATATAAAGATTTTTAGTCGGTTTAAGTTTAAGAATAAGTCTAAGATGTCAGAACTTAAAGATGTGCTCAAAAAAAATAGAGGAACTTTTTTCCTATTTATTGGTATTATTTTATTAGGTCTAATACTTAGACTTTATAACTTAGATTTAATTCCTATTTTTGGTGACGAAGCCATTTATATTCGCTGGGCACAAGTAATGAGGGTAGAGCCCGGTCTCCGTTTTGTTCCCTTAAGCGACGGGAAACAGCCTCTTTTTATGTGGCTAACTATTCCCTTTTTAAAAATCCTTTCAGATCCTTTAGTTGCCGGACGAATGGTGTCAGTATTATCGGGTCTAGGATCCTTAATAGGAGTATATGTACTGAGTCGAGTATTGTTTAAATCACATAAAGCCTCACTTATCGCAAGTTTATTTTATGCTATTTCTCCTTTTTCGGTTTTTTTTGACAGGATGGCATTAGCTGATTCACTTCTCACCATGTTTGGCATATGGACACTAGTTTTCTCTATTATTACCGTACAAAAGATACGATTGGATACCGCTATGCTTGCCGGTTTTTCTTTGGGTGGTGGGCTCTTAACCAAATCTCCGGCTACTTTTTTTGCGGCCCTCATTCCTTTTACGCTTATCTTATCAGACTGGCCGAAAACATTTAAAAAATGCTTCAATCGCCTAAGCGTATACGTATTTTTATTTAGCTTTACTTATGCAATAGGTTTTCTTATGTATAACATTTTACGGCTTGGAACTAATTTCCACATGATTGCAATTAGAAATAAGGATTACGTTTTTCCTCTTTCGCATATTTTCCAAAACACTCTCGATCCTTCTGTAGGTCATCTAAAGGACACTGTCGACTACTTTTGGCTTATGGGCCCTTCGGTTCTTGTCTTGTTTATTTTGACGGGAATATATATTGGTTGGAAACTGTTTAGAAGAGAAACAATAATTCTTCTTGCCTGGGGAATTTTGCCGATATTGGCAGTTGCGGAACTTTCGAAAACAATGACCGCCCGCTATGTATATTTTGCCGTACCGTATCTTTTGATTATTTCTTCTTTGTCGCTTAGCTTCGCAGTTAAGAAAAAAGTGATGGGTGCCAAGCTAATTCACCCGTCGGGTGGATTCCTATTGTCTCCACTTGTACGGATATTATTTGTAGCCTTTGTTGTTCATGCTTTTGTATTGGATTATCAACTTTTGACTAACCCACAATCCGCAAACTTGCCCAGAAGCGAGAGGTCTGGTTATTTGGAGGAATGGACTTCCGGATATGGAATAAAGGAGGTATCGGAATACTTAAGAGAGCAACCAAAAAACCTGCCTGCCGGCCGGCAGGTTATTGTGGGAACCGAAGGATACTTTGGAACCTTACCCGATGGCCTTCAGATTTATTTAAACGACGTACAAGGATTAACGGTAGTCGGAGTGGGAATAGATATAAAAGAACTGCCGAAAAGTCTTATCGAGTCTCGTGATGCAGGAAACAAGACCTACCTAGTTATAAACAATTCACGTCTACTTGCTGATCCCGAGGACTTGAATTTAGAGCTTGTTGCAGTTTATCCTAAAGCCTTTCGTAAGCCGGGTACCCGGGAGTATAATACTCTCGGCCCCCGCGAATCTCTTTATTTATTTGAAGTTAAATAAATTTTAAGATTTTAATATTCTTTAGAAATAAGTTGAAAATGGATAAAGATTTACCCTATTACGAAATAGAAGGTAACTATGAGAAAGTAGGAGGATTTTTAGGTAAAACTTTTAGAAAAAATATCAAGGAAGCAATTGATAAAAGGAAAAAAGAAATTGTCAATTATGGAACTTATCTTCCGAAGTCCCAGGAATGCTTCGAAATTACAAAAAAATATTTTCCTAAATTGATTATCGAAACGGAAGCAATTGCAAGAGGAGCAGGAGTGTCGGTAATTGATTATTTCTTTATTAACAACCGTGAAGTGTATGATCCCGCTGAAGAACGGGATAAAAAGAATGCAGTAAAGGCAGATCATTGTACTGTGGTTGTAGGTTTTGACGAGAACAAACTAGTTATTGGTCACAATGAAGATTGGTCATTAGAAGCAATAGATGAGCTTTATATTCTTAAAGCGACGATTAATAAAACCACATTTATTGGTCTTAATTACAATATTACAGTAGCTGGTAATTCGGCGTCTATGAATAACTATGGTCTTACACAGTGTATAAATGATATTTATCAAACGAACAAAATAGGAGTACCGAAAAATTATGTTGCAAGAGCGGTACTTGAAGCAAGGAATTTAGATGAAGCAGAAAATATGATTCGTTACGTTCAACGAGGGTCGGGATTTAATCATGTACTTGCTCAAGGAACGGAGATAAGAAATATTGAGATTGCTGGAGATAGAGTCAGTGTTCAGAAAGTTAAGAACAAACCGTACGTTCACACGAATCATTACCTTACAGAAGAACTGAAAGCTTTTGAGAAATTTCACACTAAAAGTTCTGAAGAGCGTTATAAGCGTGCTAATGAATTATTGAAAAAGAAAATGACGAAGGATACCGTAATAAGTGTTCTTTCCGATACGGAAAACAGGGATTATCCTATTTGTAGGGTGGATGAAACTATTGGTTCGGTCGTGTTTATTCCAGATCAATTAGAAGCATATTTTTGTTATGGCCACCCTTGTGAAGGAAAATTTAGAAAGTTTAGTCTGTAAGATTGCTAGCGCAGGAAATTACTTCCCTTTAGCTTTGTGATATCATCAATTAGTGTTAACAAGTTTAACTAACAAGTGGTGGTTTTGGTGGCTGGTTGTTGGGATTGTTCTTCGGTTAATCTTGATACCGATTACATTTCATCCCGATTTATGGGGACATTCGTCAGTTGCCTACTTTTTCGCTTACGAAGGAAGACTGAATATTTATGACCACCTTGCAAGTTTATCGACAACTCATCCACTCGTCCGCTCAATGGGAGTAGGGGATATCTTTATTTATCCTCCTTTAACCTATTTTACTCTGGGAATATTTAGATTCTTGGTTAGGCCATTCGCTGATCCTAATTTTATGCCTATGATTTGGTCAGAAGTTCCAAAGGCATTGTCCTTTCCTACTCTTCATTGGCATCTTTTTTTATTTAAATTTCCATATCTTTTTATAGATATCGCTATAGCATTTATTTTCGCCAAATTTTTTGGTCAAGAAAAACGAAAACTTGCTTTTGCCTTGTGGATTATAAACCCATTAACTCTTTACGCAACCTTCATGCTAGGGCAGATTGATATATTGCCGACTTTTTTTGTAATTCTTTCTTTATATTTTCTTAAACAAAAAAAATATCGGGCTTCGTTAATAAGTCTTGGAATTGGCGGAGCATATAAAAGTTTTCCTCTTCTTTTTATTCTTCCGGCAGCCTTTATCTTGGGAAGAACTTTTAAAGAAAAAATTAAATATATTCTTTGGGGTCTTATCCCATATTTCCTTACGGTTGCTCCTTATTTGGCGTCAAGTACATTTAGACAGATGGTTTTATTCAGCCCGAAATCGACAAAAATGCTTTTTATGGGCTGGAATGTCTCGGGCGCGGAAGTAATCTTTCCCTTTATAATTCTATTAAGTTTTTTATACCTTCATTCATATTATGCCCAAAATAAGCTCTCAGTTTTCTCGTACGAATTTTTAATAATGCTCCTTACCCTTTCCATTACTCATTATCACCCCCAGTGGTTTCTCTGGCTAACGCCCTTTTTGCTAATTTATTTAATTAAATCGAATTTCAAATATTCGTTACTAATAATTTCAATGTTTTTAACGTGGTTAATTATAACTTTATTTTTCGAAGCCTCTCTTTCATACGGACTATTTAGTCCAATATTTCCATCTCTTTCTCAAGCCACTTCTTTGTCTGATGTGGTCAATAACTACACAAACGTATTTCAGATAAAAAGTGTTGTTAGGAGCTTCTTTGCTGGTGGGAGTATATATTTATCCTACCTTTTTTTTAGAAACAACTCAATTGATAAAGATATATGAAAAAGTTAACTTTAAGCATAGTTATTCCCGCATATAACGAGGAAAAAATTATTAAAATGAGCCTTGGGAAAATAATAGATTACCTTAAAGTTAAAAGGTATGATTGGGAGATAGTTGTTGCCGATGACGGCTCCGTGGATAAAACGAAAGACTTAATCAAAAATTTAACTCATAAAAACAAGAGAATTAAGCTCGTTAGACTTCCTCAAAATAAAGGTAAAGGTGGAGCACTTAAAAAAGGAATCCTGGCCGCTAAAGGGAAATACATAATTTTTATGGATGCTGATCTCTCAGTGGACTTAGGGAACATTGACATTTTTTTGAAACAACTTAAAAAGGAATCTCCTGTTGTGATCGCTTCAAGGAGGGTGAAAGGTGCGGAAATTGAGGTTCATCAGCCTTGGCACAGGGAGGTAATGGGGAGAGTTTTTACTTTTTTGACACGTATTTTGATGCAGGTAAATGTAGCTGATTTCACCTGTGGGTTTAAAGGTTTTACAAACGAAGCCGCAAAAAAAATATTTTCCAAGTCCTTGATTAACCGTTGGGCCTACGACGCGGAGATAATGTTTCTGTCAAACAAGTTCGGTTATAAGATAAGACAAATGCCGATTGTTTGGAAAAATAGAGGAGATACGAGGGTTAGGCTAAAAAATGTTATCTTTGAATCTTTTATGGATTTACTAAAGATTAGATTAAACGACTTAAGAGGAGTGTATGACTAAAATTAAAATTTTTTTTAAAAAGAATTTTTTATTTGTTTTACTTCTTATTTTAATTATTCCCACATTCCAGGCCCTAATTCGACCGGGATACTTTCCAATGCACGATGATATGCAGGCAATGCGGCTCTTGCAGATGGATAAGTGTGTAAAAGACCGGCAGATTCCCTGCAGGTGGGTTCCTGACATGGGGTTTGGATACGGCTATCCTCAATTTAACTACTATGCACCACTGCCTTATTACATTATGGAAATTATCCATCTTTTAGGATTTGGTTTTTTGGATAGCGTAAAAGCGGGGTTTATTTTGAGCATGATTACGGGTGCGATGGGAATGTACCTTCTTGGGAGCTCTTTATGGGGAAAAGCGGGAGGATTTATAAGTGCGCTAATTTATACTTATGCACCGTATAGAGCAGTTGACGTTTTCGTTAGGGGAGCGATGGGGGAGGTTTGGGCTTTTGCCCTTTTGCCTTTTGTATTTTGGTCGGTGGGAAAGGTTTTTAAAGGAAAAAAAATAAGCGTTTTGTATCTTGCTCTTTCCTTCTCTGCCCTACTTACGTCGCACAATATTAGTGCAATTTTAATAATACCCTTTCTCTTGGCTTGGATTTTACTAATCTCCTTTCGAAATTTTAAAGAATCCCCGACTCAATTTATGCAAAGAATTTATCGAATTTCGATCGGATTTGTTTGGGGAATAGGTATCGCTTCCTTTTTTATATTACCTGCTTGGTTTGAAAAAAACTTGGTTCATGTAGAAACCCTTCTTTCCGGGTATTTTAATTATATAAATCACTTCGTAAGCCTGAATCAGCTCCTTTTCCAAACTCAATGGGGATATGGAACTTCAGAAGTTGGACCTTATGATGACTTGTTGTTATCGGTAGGGCTAATTCTTTGGGTATTGCCACTTATATCCCTAGTTCTAAATCTATATTTAAAGAAAAAACCTTCTAGTCTATTTGTTTTTCTATTGATACTTTTTGGATGGTTTAGCCTTTTTATGGCTCATTCAAAGTCCTCTTTCTTTTGGAATAATATAAAAATTCTTTCATTTGTGCAGTTTCCTTGGAGATTTTTACTTTTTTCGACCTTTTTCTTTTCATTGGCAGCAGGATCTATTGCTTTGGCCTTCAAAAAGGGTAATAAGTTAGGGGGCGTTTGGATGAGCTTCTTAATTATTTTATTATTTTTTCTGTACAGAAATTATTTCATACCGCGAATTTGGATAAATACTACGGATCAGGAAAAATTTTCCGGTGAATCCTGGCAAAGACAACAGACAATAAGCATTTTTGACTACTTGCCAGTTTATGCAAAAATGCCGCCTGCCGCCAAAGCTTCTGACGAACCTGTTTTTATAAGTGGTGAGGGCGATATAAAAAGTGGCCAGGGAGGTTCAAATTGGCAGAATTGGGAGGTGGAAGTTTTGACAGAAAAGGCAACTTTACAATTTGGAATATTTTATTTTCCTCTGTGGACTGTGCGGGTGGGCGATAAATTAATTCCGATTAACTACGACGACGATCTTGGG
Organism: uncultured Gammaproteobacteria bacterium; assembly: GCA_964435575.1. Classification (GTDB taxonomy): domain Bacteria; phylum Patescibacteriota; class Microgenomatia; order UBA8517; family UBA8517; genus GWB1-39-12. The sequence goes on from CAYSZS010000001.1 coordinate 97,016, forward strand.
GCAATAAAAGTAGATTTAAATAGGGGTGGACAGAAAGTTATGCTAAGACTTACTAACACCCCCGTTAGGAGTTTTTCAAACATTGTAACATTGGTATCTATATTTTTTATTCCAATCTTTTTAAGAAAGAAGGAACTGATTAAATGATAAGAAAAATTTATCCCTTTATTATTATTTTTATTATATGTATTCCTGCTAGTTGGTATCTTTTTGGAAGGGGATATTTCAATATGCATGATGATCTTCAGGTAATGAGAGTTTACGAGATGGAGAGGTGTTTTAGTGACGGCCAAATCCCCTGTCGGTGGTCGCCCGATATGGCATATGGATATGGTCAGGCCATGTTTAATTATTATTCCGCATTCCCCTATTACCTTGGTCAATTTGTGAGAATGGTTACTGGTTTAAGTATTCTGGCGACCGTAAAGACCCTTTTTTTTATTTCTTTAGTTGGATCCGCATTTGGGATGTACATATTGGCAAAAGAGTTTTGGGGAAAAATGGGTGGAATTTTAGCATCTGCCCTATACATTTATACTCCCTACCACGCTCTTGATATTTTTGTCAGAGGCGCGCTTTCCGAGAGCTTCTCTCTTGCAATATTACCCTTTCTTTGGTTTTACCTTTACACCCTAGTTAAAAATCCATCGGTTAAAAGTGCGTTGTTGACGTCTATCTCCCTATTCTTTCTTCTGACCACCCACAATATTTCAAGCATGATTTACGCGCCGTTTACGCTCATCTGGACGACATTTTGGATAATCTATCTCAAAAATTGGAAAAGCATAAAGTATGTTTTTATTTCAGGAATATTGGGAGTGGGTTTATCAAGTTTTTTCCTTATTCCCGCCATTTTTGAACAATCGCTAATCAATGTACAATATCTGACTTCTGAATATTCGGACTTCCATGCGCACTTCGTTTCATTAAAGCAGTTATTCGTTGAAAGAAAGTGGGGATACGGACCCTCAATTTTTGGACCATACGATGATCTGTCTTTTCAGGTCGGCTGGCCGCATTGGTTTTTAGGATTTTTAGTAATAGGACTTTCTATTTATTGGTGGGTTAAAAAAAGAAACAAAGAAGCAATTCTAAGTATTTCACTAATTTCACTATTTTTGTTGACGACCTTTTTGGCACATCAGAGATCTTTATTTCTTTGGGAATCACTCCCACTTATCAAATTTGTCCAATTTCCGTGGAGGTTTTTAGGTCTTTCTATGTTTTTCTTGTCATTTGCATTAGGAGCGATGGGAAATGTGCGGTTTACCTTAAAGACTTTATTCGTATATCTGATTCTTGGTATTACAATAGTTCTTAATATTAGCTACTTCAAGCCCTTTAATTTTTCAAGAAAAGTTAAAGACGAAGATAAATTGATGGGAGAAGCCTGGGAATTACAACAGAAAGCGGCAATTCTCGACTACCTGCCAAAAACTGCCGATATTGCACCCCCAGCATCTGCGTTCGATACACCTAAAGTTATTTCAGGCGAAGGGGTAATAGAAAACTTTACAAACGATTCCAATAGATTTAGTTTTGACGCCGATATTTTCTCGCTCTCAGAAGTGGTAGTTCCCGTCATGTATTTTCCGAACTGGATAGTGATTGTTGATAATCAAAAGGTAACAAGCGGGATTAATGGTGCCCATGGAGTCATAAGCCTAGAACTCCCCGTAGGTAAACATATCGTTCGAGGTAGGTTTACGAATACTTTAGTAAGGACAGTCGCTAATTCAGTCTCGGTTCTATCTTTAATAATACTTTTTTCTGTTTCAGCAGTCTCTGAGAACAAAAAGTATGATGAAAAGAAATAAATTTGTTTATCTATTACTGACACTTTTGCTAATACCAGCAGCTTTTTTCCTTTTAATTCCAGGGTTTTACGAACCTCATGACCTCCACCATTTTGCAGATATTTACGAAATGTATCGGGCAATTTCTTCAGGTCAAATTCCACCTCGGTTAGGACCTGATTTTATTTTCGGCTATGGATATCCCCTTTTTAATTTTTATTATGTTTTGCCTTTTTATATAGGAAGTTTTTTTTATGCTGTTTTGGGAAGTTTGCAAATTAGTTTCAAATTAGTTTTTGTTGCAAGCATAATTTTATCAGTTTTTGGAATGTTTTTTTTCCTGAGAGAGTTTTTCGGGAAGTGGGCCGCATTTACCGGATCCGTTTTATTTTTATATACTCCCTATCGCGCAGTCCAAATATATGTACGAGGAGCGATGGGGGAGGCACTTGCATTATCTCTTTTACCTTTTGTTTTGTGGTCGGCGGTTCGATTGATCAAACAACCCGGAAAGCGAGTTTTGGTTGCGATCTTGTCATTTATCTCGGCCCTTTTTATACTTTCACACAATTATTTTTGGGTAATCAGCCTTCCTTTCATTCTTGTTTTGCTTACTTTATTGATTGATAAAGAGAATTTGGCCCTTACTATTCGTTCTCTATTAACAACTTTTCTTCTTTCTATAGGTTTAACCTCCTATTGGTGGTTACCAGCTTTAATAGAACAAGGTACGGTTTCTTCGACCACCCCTTTTCCACTAATTGATCATTTCCCTTTCATCAAACAGTTAATAATCCCTTCTTGGGGATATGGAAGTTCAGTTTGGGGATCGGGAGATGGAATGTCGTTCCAGGTAGGCGTCATTAACTGGTTTGTGTTTTTAATTCTTATTGGGATGATTTTGTTTAAAAGACTTGTAAGTAATAAACAAATTTCAAAACTTGCTATCTGGTCGATTACGGGTTTTTTAGTAAGTCTTTTTATGATGAATATTCGCTCCTACCCCTTATGGAAAATTCTGCCGTTTCATGACTTTATTCAGTTTCCTTGGAGACTTTTATTTTTGACAACGCTTTTTACAAGTGTAATGGCAGCGGTTAGCGTTGAAGTGTTAAATAAGCGTGGAAAATATTTAGCATCGACTATAATACTAGGAAGCTTACTTTTGACTTTTCATTATTTTCAACCGAGTAAAATATTTTATCATACAGATGATGATTATTTATCAAGGTTCTTTGCAAACCGTACAACTCAAGGGGAAAAACGTGAGGTTTCTAAAGAATATTTGAATTACAGCGAAGACTACCTCCTTTTACCCAAATGGGTTGACCAACGACCGAGAAGCTTACCTCATCAAAAAATAGAATCCGACGTAATTAGTGTTTTCGATATCGAGGAAATTACTCCAGTGAAGTGGGTTGTCTTTGTTGAGACAAAGGAAAATTCGAAAGTTACTTTTAATTCTTTATATTTTCCCGGATGGTTTGCAAAAATTGACGGTAATCCTACTCTGATAACATTAGAGAAACCGCTCGGACTGATAGAAACACAGGTTCCATTAGGTAAGCATGAAATTTCTTTCTATTGGGCGGAAACCCCATTGCGGAAAATGGCAGATCTCATAAGTTTATTTTCGTTAGGAATAAACGGGTTTTTATTTTGGAATGAAAAAAAAGAGCACAACCGAAAATAGTTTAGTTGATATAGTACTAAGAAATCGAAGGAGAATTTTTCTGGTGGCCCTCCTTCTTATCGGATTTTTTATAAGATTTTACTATGCAGATAAATTCGTTAAGGAAAGTGGCGACCTACGACTTTATGCGGATTGGGGAGAGAAATTCTGGGAATATGGATCAAAAAATTTTTATTTCGTAAAAGAATGGTATTACGCACCCCCGAATTATCCGCCGATACTTTCGCTTATCTATGCAGGATCCTATTGGTTATTTGACCATAAATACGTTTTGGCACAAATTCATAATGCGACACGCTTAGTTCCGGCTGTTTTCATTATCTACTTTTACGATCACGGTTATTATCTCCTTCTTAAATTACCCGGGATTATGGCTGATTTGGGATTGGCATATTTAATATATAAAGTTGTTTTTGAGTTAACAAAGAATACAAAACGTTCGCTTATCGCTTTTTCTTTTTATCTATTTAATCCTATCTCTATTTTTTTGAGCGGAGCATGGGGGCAAACAGACAGTTTGGTATCGCTTTTTGGAATACTTTCATTTTTAGTTCTTTTTTCGAGGTATATCTGGCTTTCAATCCCTCTTTTATTTATCAGTTTTTATATAAAACCAAATTGGGGGTTATTTATTCCACTGTATTTATTTATTCTGTTTGGTAAAAAACCCAAATTTAAATATGTAGGATTCGGAATTATAATGTCGGTTATAATTTTTATAGTTACTACACTTCCTTTTAGTCAAGGAAGTGTTTTATCTTTTTCTAAATATTTACTGGAATCCAGGATTTTGCCAACCGCCAGCATTACACACAAAGCATCGGTTTCCGCTTTCAATTTCCATACAATTTTTTTTGAAATAGATAGGACTTCGGATGAAGAACCTGTTTTGGGAATTCCTGCGAATATTTTCGGGATAATAATTTTTATCTTAGTTAATGTTGTTTCCTTTTGGTACTCGAGGAAACAAAAATACAACATTAAATCGCTAATGGTTGCACTTTTTTTAATCGGATTTTCAGGGTACCTTTTTTTGACAAATATGTTAGAGAGGTATTTTTTCGCAGGCTTCGTTCCTCTGATTATTATTGGTTTTACCAATACCAGGTTATTAGTTTATCTATTACTTATCAACCTGGCAACTTTTTTAAACCTGGTTTATGCGTTTTTTCGTCGATCGGTCGGTGAAATTGCAGACCTTTTCACTGAAAATGATTTCTTGGCTATAAGGGTGCTATCAACCCTTAATTTGTTTGGCTTTGTTATTTTGTTGAAAAAATTCAATCCGATTTCTTTCAAGAAAAGTTAAGTGATAAAATTTTAAAATGTCTGATATAACAAAAACACAGGACCATTTGGATCCCACCGGCGAAATTAGTTTGGAAGCGGTAAAATCGAGGGCGGTTAAAGGTGTTGTTGTTTTAACGGGTCGGACCTTTATCCTTCAAATAGTATCATTTTCCGCCTGGTTTTTTCTTTCGGTCTTTTTAGATGCCCGGGAAATCGGGGTTTTCTTTATAGTATCTGCAGTAGTAAATTTCCTGCGCTATTTTTCCGACATCGGTTTGGCCGCTGCCTTAATTCAAAAAAAGGAGAAAGTTGACGAAGCCGATCTTAAAACAACCTTCACTATCCAGCAGGGGCTGGTAATACTGCTTTTGCTGTTTTTATATATTTCGGCTCCTTTTTTCCAGCGATATTATTCATTGAGCTATGAGGGATTACTGCTTTTTTATGCGCTGGGCGTATCTTTTCTTTTTTCATCTTTAAAAACCATTCCCTCGGTTTTATTGGAACGCGAGCTGAAGTTCGGGAAATTGGTTATTCCCGATGTTTTGGAGAACCTTGTTTACAATTTAACCGCGGTATATTTCGCCTGGCAGGGAATGGGGATAACAAGCTTTACTTATGCAGTATTGCTGCGCGGTATAGTCGGGTTAATCGCGATTTATATAATTCGTCCCTGGCTTCCCGGACTGGCCTTCGCCGGAAAATCTTTGAGAAAACTTTTGACTTTCGGAGTTCCGTACCAACTGAATACTTTTTTGGCGACAGTAAAAGACGACGGAATGACGGCATTTTTGGGAGGAATTCTCGGAGCAACCGGTATTGGCTATCTCGGCTGGGCGCAAAAATGGGCGCAGACGCCTCTCCGGCTATTTTTGGATAATGTTACAAAAGTCACCTTTCCGGCATTTTCACGCATGCAGGACGATAAAAAACATCTCGAAAGCAGTGTCACAAGATCAATATATTTTGTTGCCTTTTTAGTTTTTCCGTCGATTGTCAGCCTTTTGGTTTTGGCACCCGTTTTGGTAGAAATAATTCCAAGGTATGATAAATGGCAGCCGGCGCTTCTACCTTTGGCACTGGTCAGCGTCAATGTGATTATGGCTGTTTCAACGACCCAGATTACCAATCTATTCAACGCGATAGGTAAAATTAAAATAACTTTTAAACTGATGTTAATGTGGACGATTCTCACCTGGTTATTTGTTCCCTTTTTCGGATTAAGATTCGGTGTCAATGGCGCGGCATTCGGCTATGCTCTCGTAGGCGCGAGTTCGGTGATTGCGATTTATATCGGGAAAAGACATGTCAACTTTTCTCTTAAATACAGCTTGCTGAATCCGGCAATCGCTTCGGTTATTATGGCCATTGTAATGCTTTTGGTAAGAAATATATTGCCTGTTAATATTTTCGGACTTTCGTTAATCGCTTTGGTCGGTCTTGCAGCCTATTTTGCGGCATCTTTTGCAATTGTCGGCAGGTCTCTTCTGGAAGATGGTAAAAAATCTCTTTCAACTCTTTTCAGTCGCTAAGATAAATAGAGCAGGCCGGTTTTTGATTTTAGCCGGTTCGCTGGTCTGGTCTTTGACTATGGTAAAAAGTGGATTGGTTTACAATTATGGAATGGGATTTTGGGGTCCGAACGGACATGACGGAATTTGGCACATAAGTTTGGCAAATTCATTAGCAAGAGGATTGTGGCAGATGCCGATTTTCGCGGGAGAAACTATTAAGAACTATCACATAGGATTTGATTTGGTACTTGCCATACTTCATAAACTGACTTTTATTCCAATTCATACTTTGTATTTTCAAATACTTCCCCCAATCTTTGCATTCTTAATTGGCTTATTTGCTTATTTGTTTACTCTGTCTTGGAAAAATTCCACGAAATCGGCTTTTTGGGCGACTTTTTTTGTGTATTTCGGTGGAAACTGGGGTTGGCTAGTAACTTTAATAAGAGGGAAAGAGTTGGGTGGAGAGAGTCTGTTTTGGTCACAACAGGCAATATCGACGCTTATCAACCCACCCTTCGCCCTGTCACTTATCTTGATATTTTCCGGATTGTGGGTACTTGTAAAAGGACTACAGACTAAAGATAAAAGACTTTTTATTATTGCTACATTTTTATTCGGAGTTTTGGTGCAGGTCAAGGTTTATGCTGGAATTTTGGTTTTAGCAGGACTTTTTATGGCGGGATTTTGGAGAATGGTTAAAAAGCAGGGAATTGACTTAATCAAAGTTTTTACAGGTTCCTTGCTAATTTCTTTTTTGATTTTTTCTCCGTTAATAGGAAGCGTTGGGCAAACGGTAATTTTTCAGCCCTTTTGGTTTTTGGAAAGCATAGTTTCTTCACCTGACCGCTTTTATTGGCCAAAAATGGCAAGCGCAATTGCAAACTATAAATTGGCGGGAAATTGGCCAAGATTAATTCTTGCCTATGGAGTGACATTTGCTATTTTTTGGTTTGGAAACTTGGGTACAAGAATTTTAAAAGAGCCGCTGTTTTTTGTACACCTTAAAAATCTCAAGAAACTTTCATTCATTGAAGTATTTTTGTATAGCATTATAGGGCTAGGGGTTTTACTTCCGACTCTATTTATCCAAAAAGGAAATTCCTGGAACACAATTCAATTTATGTATTATTCTTTGGTGTTTTCTGGAATTCTAGCTGGGGTTTGTTTGGGAAAGTATTTAGATAAAAATGCGGACGAGAAGCACAGCACTATGATACATCATAGTAAGCGAGTGGGTCTAATTTTATTAATAATAGCGATGACGGTACCAACTAGCGTTGGGACTTTGAAACACTACTTACCCCAAAGACCTCCAGCGATGATTTCAAATCAAGAACTTGAAGCACTTGATTTTCTTGCAAATCAGCCAGATGGAACTGTCCTAACTCAGCCTTTTGGCAGAGAAAAAGCCCTTGCAGCTCAATCAAATCCGCCAAGACCTCTTTACCTTTACGAGTCAACTGCCTATGTTTCGGCTTTTTCCGGGAAACAGACGTATTTGGAAGATGAAGTTAACTTAGAAATAACGGGATATGACTGGAGAAAAAGGAGAAAAGAAGTTGAACCATTTTTTGGCGAGAACTGTAAAATAGACGTAAATTTCTTTACTGACAAAGAGGTCTCATATATTTATTTAGTAAAGCAAAATTTATGTAAAAGGGAATTTGAGACAATTGCAGATAAAATATTTGAAAATCTGGAGGTTGTGGTATTTAAGGTTAATTAGATGTGTTTCTTCTTTGCTTCATGCTAAAATTAGCTTGTGGGAAAGATTTCGGTTGTTGTTAATACTCTGAACGAGGAAAAGAACTTGCCTCGAGCTTTATCTTCTGTTAAAGATTTTGCCGACGAGACTGTGGTTGTTGATATGCACTCCGATGATAAAACCCAGGATATTGCCAAAAAGTTTGGTGCAAAAGTTTTTGAACATGACCGAACCGGGTATGTAGAGCCTGCCAGAAATTATGCAATTTCAAAAACAACCGGTGATTGGATTTTGGTTTTGGACGCGGATGAAGAAATTGCAAAGTTTCTCGCGGATAAATTGAGACAGATTTCCACGGATTCCGATTCGGCAGATTATTATAGATTGCCTCGTAAAAATATCATCTTCGGCAAGTGGATTAAGCACTCTCGCTGGTGGCCTGACCTAAATATCCGATTTTTCAAAAAGGGAAAGGTTAGCTGGAATGAAATCATTCATTCTGTCCCTACAACTAGGGGCAAAGGACTTGATCTGGAACCAAAAGTGGAAAATTCAATAATTCATTATCATTATGAGACTGTCGAACAATATATTGAGAGATTAAATAGGTATACGGGAGAGCACGCAAAAAATTTAATTAAAGATGGATATAAGTTTGACTGGAGTGATTTACTGAGAAAGCCTGTAAATGAGTTTTTAAGTCGTTATTTTCAGGGCGAAGGTTATAAAGACGGGCTACATGGTTTCGCGTTGGCTGAATTGCAAGCATTTTCAGAGTTTGTTATGTATCTTAAAACTTGGCAGTTGGAGAAGTTCATAGGCAATCACATCGAGATAGAAGAGGTTGTAAATGAAATGAAGGAGGCAGAAAACGATCTTCATTATTGGGAGAGCGACGCACTCCTTAAAGAGGTTGGAGGCTTAAAACACAGAATAAAAAGAAAACTTAAATTATAATGCCAATCTACGAATTTATGCGAATGTTACGAATAGATACGGATTATGTAGATTAAGACTCTATTATCTAAATCCCAAATCATTTGTATTTATTAGTATGCATTGGCATTATTCGAACTTATTCGCATCATTATCTATGAAAATCTTCATCATAATTCTAAACTGGAATCGTGCTGATGATACTCTTGATTGTCTAAAATCCGTCGAGAAATTACAAATTACAAATTACAAATTGCAAATTATTATAGTAGATAATGCTTCTACAGACGATTCGATTAAAAAAATTAAAAAAGGTATCAAAAGTACCACAAGTACCAAAGGTATCATAAGTAAAATAATCGGGAACCGAACTAACTTGGGATTTGCAGCAGGGAATAATGTTGGGGTTAAATATGCATTAGATCAGGGTGCTGATTATATAATGGTTTTAAATAACGATACCGTTGTTGATAAAAATTTGTTAATAGAGTTTTTGAAAGCATTGAAGAAATATCCAAAAGCCGGTATTCTTTCTCCGAAAATATATTTTGCTTCTGGTTTTGAGTTTCATAAAGACAGATATAAAAAGTCAGAATTAGGAAAAGTAATTTGGTACTCGGGGGGAAAAATAGATTGGAATAATGTTTACGGTTTTGGTAGGGGTGTTGATGAGGTAGATAATGGTCAATACGACGAAGTTACAGAAACCGATTTTGCAACAGGAACCTGCATGTTTTTAAGTCGTAATGCTTTGGAAAAAGTTGGTTTATTTGATGAAAAGTATTTTATGTATTTCGAAGATACGGACCTTTCCATGAGATTAAAACGCGTCGGTTTTAGAGTATTTTATGTTCCACGGGCAGTTTTATGGCACAAAGTTGCCCAAAGCTCAGGAATTGGAAGTGATTTGAATGACTACTTTATTACAAGAAATAGACTGTTGTTTGGTATGAGATATGCAAAATTAAGAACAAGGTTTGCATTGTATCGTGAGAGTTTGCGTTTTTTACTATCAGGAAGAGTTTGGCAAAGAAAAGGCGTATTGGATTTTTACCTGGGAAGATTAGGAAAGGGGTCATGGCATTGAAAATTTCTGCAATTATTATCGCCAAAAATGAGGAGAAGAAAATCGGTGACTCTTTGAAATCCGTTAAATGGGTAGATGAGATTATAGTTATCGATAATGATTCGATAGATAAAACCGCGCAAATAGCAAGAAGATACGGAGCCAGAGTAATACCGTTTAAAGATGGAACATATAGTAGCCGGAAAAATAAAGGAGCAGAGGAAGCAAAGGGAGAATGGTTACTTTATATTGATGCGGACGAAAGGGTTACCACGAAGTTAAGGGGGGAAATTGAAAATCGAGTATTGAGAAACTCTGCAGAAACGGTTATTTATGCTATTCCCAGAAAAAATATAATTCTTGGTCGAGAACTTCGCCATGGAGGTTGGTGGCCGGATTACGTAAAACATTTAGTTAGAAAAAATGCTCTAAAAGGTTGGAAAGGAGATCTACACGAAGAACCAGTCTTTGAGGGAAATCTGGAGTATTTAAAGGGCGCATTAGTGCATTTAAAGCATGATAACTTATCGGAGATGGTGGAAAAAACAAACGATTGGTCTAATATCGAAGCGAAGCTGATGTTCGAGGCAAAGCATCCGCCTATGAATATATTAAGATTTAGTTCAGCAATGTTTAGAGAATTTTGGTTAAGAATGATAAAGCAGATGGCTTTTCTGGATGGCTCTGAAGGCATCATTTACGCAATTTATCAGGTTTATAGCAGATTTATTAGTTATGCTAAATTGTGGGAGATGCAAATAAGAAAATGATTCGAATTATGCTAATTATGCCAATGCTGCGAATAGATGCAAATATTTTGGGAATAAAATAACGACGCTGTAAATTATATAATTCGGATATATTTGTAGATTGGCATTATTCGAATTTTTTAGCATCATTTATATGAAGGCGGCTATCTACAATCCATATCTTGATACTCTTGGTGGTGGGGAACGCTATACTATGGCTTTTGCTAAAGCTTTAATGGCGCAAGGTTATAAAGTTGACGTGGAATGGAAAAACACTGCAATCAAAAACAGGTTGGAAAATAGGTTTGGGATAAAACTTAAAGATATAAATTTTATCCATAACATAAAACGTGGGGATGGATACGAGGTTTGTTTTTGGGTTTCTGACGGGAGCATACCGCTACTTCGTGCTCATAAAAACTTTCTGCATTTTCAGTTTCCTTTCAGAGAAGTTAACGGCAGGTCGCTTCTTAACAAAATGAAAATGTTCCGCATCGAAAAAATCATTTGCAACTCATATTTTACGAAAAGTTTTATAGACAAGGAGTATGGGGTTGAAAGTATTGTGATTTATCCCCCCATCGATGCTGAATCATTCAAACCTAAACGCAAGGAAAACATTATACTTTATGTTGGGAGATTTTCACAGCTAGAGCAAACAAAAAATCAACATATTTTAATTTCGAGTTTTAAAAAACTTTACGATTCAGGTGACGAGGGTTGGAAACTGATTTTGGCTGGCGGAGTTGAAGTGGGCGTTGATAATTATATCGAAAAACTTATAAGGTCAATAAAGGAATACCCGATAGAAATAGTCAAAAGCCCAAGCTTTGATGAATTAAAGTATTTATACGGTATTTCAAGAATATTTTGGTCGGCTGTTGGTTATGGTATTGATGAGAATAAAGAACCTAAAAAAGTTGAGCATTTTGGGATAAGCGTAGTTGAAGCTATGGCAGGAGGCTTGGTTCCGGTTATTTATTCTGCTGGGGGATACTTAGAAATAATTGCCGACGGATATAACGGATTTTTATGGAAAACCAAGAGAGAGTTTTTAAAAAAAACTAAGGAACTGATTTATAACCATAAGTCGATAAGAATGTTATCCACTCAAGCAAAGCTTGATGCTAAAGTGTATGAATATGAAAGATTTGAAGCCGAGGTTGGCAAACTTCTATATTAGATTTTTAACGGTAACCAGAAGTCACTGGCCCTTTTTGGTTATTTTTTTTATTTCTTTAATCTTTTTCTACCCTGTTTTGTTTCAAAAAAGAATACCGCTTCCTACCGACGCCTTGGTTGGTGCTCATATTCCATGGACAGAAACCGTTTGGGAAGGTTATCCTGCCGGTGTTCCTATAAAAAATCAAGAAATCACTGACGCAATATCTCAATTTTATCCGTGGAGGTCTTTAGCGGCAGAATTCTGGAGGGTAGGAAAAGCGCCTCTATGGAATTTCTATATGTTTAATGGAACGCCATTTCTTGCGACCCTACATTCCGCCACATTGTATCCTTTAAATTTTCTTTACCTTTTTTTTAAAGACTCAAACGCTTGGAGCATTTTGGTTTTTTTGCAAATTTTACTTTCAGGAATTTTTACATTTTTATTACTCAGAAGTTTTAAATTGAGAAAGGAAGCGTCTTTATTAGGCAGTCTTGCATTTGCTTTTTCGGGTTATATGATTGCTTGGTTGGAATTTACAACCGGAGGACACGCAGGACTCTGGCTTCCACTACTTTTATATTTTGAAAGAAAATTGATTTTATCTAAAAATATCGGCTATTTCATTTTTTTGCCATTAACTTTTTTTATGATTTTTAGTGCAGGAGATTTTCAGGTCCCTTTATATATAACTTTGACCTATTTTACGTTTGGGGTTTACGAAATATATTTTGAAAGAAAAGTGAGTAAATTTAAGTTTAAAAAACTTTTTCTGGTCTTTCTCGCCTTTTTATTGGGAGTATTTCTTTCTACCCCCCAGCTACTTCCGACTATTGAACTTTTTAAAAATTCGGTTAGAGTAGGCGATCCTTATATTAAACAATATTTCTATGGTTTGATGGATTGGGAAAAAATCACAAATTTTATCTGGCCGGATTTTTTCGGAAATATTGTAACCAGAAATTATTGGGGCAAATACGGCTTTCACGAATACTTAAGTTATGTGGGCATAATACCTTTGGTTTTCGTAATTTACTCCCTTTTTATTAAAAAGAATGGCTCGGAAAAGTTTTTTTGGTTGTTACTTTTATTTAGCTTATTATTTCTCTTTCCAACTCCTTTGGCGTTTTTACCCTATAAATTAAAAGTTCCGGGAATTGGTACAAGCTCTGCAAGTAGAATTATTTTCTTGGTTGATTTTTGTTTAGCTGTTTTAGCAGCTTACGGTTTTGATAAATGGCTAAGATTGAAAAACGGTCTTGTAGTCAAGGTGCTTATTTACTTCTTAGCCATTACAGTTGGAATAGGATCGGGATTATTGATTAGTATTTTGATTATGAACGAGCCCCTTGACGTTCCGTTTCCCGTATTAACCAATTTAAAAGTATCGTTAAAAAATATGATCCCCCAGACTCTCGTTATATCTCTTATGACTATTGTGCTGTTACTTTATTTTAGAATAGAAAAAAAGTTTAAAAATAAAAAGATTTTAAAATCAATTATATTTATAACTTCGTTATCGATAATAATCCTGACCTCTTTTGATCTTCTCCGATTCTCTTGGAAGAATACTCCTTTCGGGCCGCTTAGGTTCCTGTATCCGACAACCAAGTCAATAGATTTTCTGGTAAATGAGAAACAGCCTTTCAGAATTGCCGGTGGAATGCCGACTAATCTTTTTATGCCCTATAAATTATTCTCGGGAGAAGGTTATGACCCCATATATCCATTGAGGAACTCCGAATGGTATTCGATTGTCGATTGGGGTAGTACCGATAGCTTAAGTGGAAGATATGGGTTAATTCATTATTTTACGTCTCCTTTAATCAATTCCGCAAATGTTAAGTATGTTATGGATTATAAAAAGGATGTTTGGCGACAGATAAATAATGATGGTAATTTTTATGAGGGAGTTAAACCACCGCGTTATAAAGAAGTTTACCAAGACAGTAGAATTTATATTTTTGAAAATACCGAGAGCTTGCCTTATATATGGCTAACTAATAGGTACGGGGTTATAAAAGATACAAACGAACTGATAGAAAAACTCAACATTTCTCACGAGCCCCTACTGCTATTGGAGTCAGATCCTGAGGTTCTTTTAGATAAGTCGGAACCTATTTATGACGTTAGTGAAATACGAAAGGAATATAACGAGATTAGTTTTAATGTGGAAGCTGATGGGAATAGTTTCCTTTTTCTTTCAGAGACTTTTTATCCAGGCTGGAAAGCGTACGTTGACGGACAGGAGGAAAAAATATTTAGAGCAAATTATATTTTCCAGTCAATTTTTATTCCAAAAGGGGAACATAATATACGTTTTATTTATCAGCCGGTTTCGTTTAAAATAGGTTTAGTTTTAAGTTCCGCAACACTTATTTTTTTATTATGCTCTTATTTCGTTTATAAAAGTAAGAAGGAAATAAATCTATGAAGAACGATGTTTCAATAATAATACCAGTTTTTAATACGAGGGAACTGATAGCGAGAATTTTTCCCATCGTAATTAAAACCAAAGAAAATGCAAGCAATCGACTAATTGAAATAATCGTGGTTGATGATGCTTCAACTGACGGGAGTTATGAATTTATAAAGAAGAATTTCCCGGAAATAAGACTAATTAAGCATAAGATTAATCGGGGTTTTTCTGCCTCCATCAATACCGGCGTACGTAGTGCTAGAGGGAAACTACTTGCTCTTCTCAATAGCGACGTTTTGCCTGATAAAAATTTCTTAACTTACGTTGTTAAACATTTTGAAGAGCAAGAAGTATTTGCAGTATCGCTTCATGAAAAAGGGTTTTCTTGGGCAAAAGGATATTTTAAGGAAGGATTTATAGAACATGCTCCGGGAAAGTTGAAAGATGAGGCTCATGAAACTTTTTGGGTCAATGGCGGAAGCGGGGTATTTAGACGTGATTATTGGATGAAGCTAGGAGGACTTGATGAAAGACTTTTAAGCCCATTTTATTGGGAAGATATTGATATTTGTTATCGGGCCGCTAAAAGAGGATTGATAAATGTTTGGGAACCGAACTCAAAGATTATTCATGAACATGAATCGACAATAAAAAAACTACCTCAGAATTATGTAAACAATATTAGAGAGCGAAACCAACTTCTATTTATTTGGAAAAATATAACCAGCCCAAATCTCTTTAGAAAACATATATTAGGTTTGATACAAAGAGTCATTAGACACCCCGGATATATAAAGATAGTTCTGATGGCTCTGGGGAAAATAAGATTTATTATCAAGGCAAGGAAGAAAGAGAAGAAGGAGAGTAAGATTTCAGACGAAGCAATATTCGCGAAGTTTAAGGATTAACATTGATTTAGAGTAGGCATCACTGATAATATGACAGATGTTTCTATAATCATAGCAAGTTTCAACACCAAGGAATTAACACTTCAGTGTATTAAATCGATTGTGGATTCCGCCAAACAAATAAAGTATGAAATTATTGTTGTCGATAATGGCTCAACAGACGGATCGGTCGGAGAGCTAACCAAGTTAACCAAGTTAACCAAGTTAATTAAGTTAGTTAAGAATAGTGAGAATCTGGGATTTGCAAAAGCGAATAACCAAGGGATAAAAATCGCTAAAGGTAGATACATTCTTCTTTTAAATACGGATACGAAAGTTAAAAATGGGGCTATAGAAAAACTTATTAATTTTGCAGAAGAAACTCCTGACGCGGGGGCTGTCGGACCCAGGCTTCTTAACCCAGATGGTTCTACCCAACCTTCAGTTTTCCGATTACCAACTATTAGCCGAGTGATTACACAGTATTGGTTAGGTAAAAATGGTTTACTTGATAAATATTCTCCACAGGGACCAAAACCAGACAAGGTTGAGAGCCTTGTTATGGCAGCCTTTTTGATAACACCGGAAGCACTAAAAGAGGTAGGGTTTCTGGATGAAAGGTATTTTATGTTTTACGAAGACTTGGATTATTGTAGGCGAGTATGGAAATCAGGTCTCAAGGTTTATTATCTGCCGCGCTCAGAAGTGGTTCACTATCATGGGGCCAGTGGAAAGAAAATAGCAGAAGAAGTCAATCAGTGGCGTAGACTTATCCCTTCGAGTAAAATTTACCACGGGCTAATGAAACACTACGTTATAAATTTCATTATCTGGTCGGGGCAAAAATGGAAAAGATTAGTAAACACTCAAAGCTAGTCATTTTAGTTATCCTAACAATAGCTGCCTTTCTTAGGATATGGAAAATTTCAGAAGTTCCGGTATCGCTTTTTTCAGACGAACTGGATGTCGGGTATCATGCATATTCAATCATTAAAACCGGAAGAGATTACATGGGGAATCCATGGCCATTATATTTCCATTCGTACGCAGACTTTAGGGCACCGGTTTATATTTATACTGCCGTTCCGACTGTAGCTATATTTGGAATCACACCTCTTGGTGTCAGGTTGCCTGCAATGATTTTTGGTGTTTTAGGAGTTTGGGCAATGTATTTATTGGCCAGACAACTTATTAGATTTACACGGATTGAAGAACGGATTTACGCAGATACTTTACCGCCAATCTCCGCTTTGCTCATGGCAGTTTCTCCTTGGCATCTTCAGTATTCACGAGCGGCGTTCGAGGTAACAGAATTACTTTTTTTTCTTTTGATGGGTTTATATTTTTTCTTTAAGAGCTTTAAAAATGAAAAATATCTTTGGCTTTCGGCAATATGTTTCGGTTTGACGCCGTGGATTTATAGCACTGCTAGATTTTTTGTTCCCCTTCTTATTTTATTTTTGTTTGTTAACTGGAGAAAAGAAATTAGTTCTTTTTCTAAAAAAAATCTTTTTTCGGCAACATTTTTCCTTAGTGTGTTTTTCCTGCCAATGGTATTTAGTATGCTAACTGGGAGTGCTGGCCAGAGATTCAGTTACATAAGTATTTTTACAGATCCTACGATCGACGGAGAAATAGCTTCCCAAAGGTTAATAGATGCCCAAGTTGAAGGAGGAGTAAGTAGAAGCGTTTTACAAAAAGTAAGTACAAGACTGGTTCACAACAAATATTTTTATTGGGGATCAAAAATTACCAATAACTTTTTCGAAACTTTGTCGTCTCAATTTTTGTTCATCAAGGGAGACTTAAATTTGCGCCATTCGCCCGAAGGGATCGGACAATTTTACAAAATCGAAGCTTTGACGTTAACATTAGGAGCAGTTTTATTTTTTGTTTTTTTTAAAAATAGAAAAATCAAATGGCTGGTTGTCTTTTGGATCTTGTTTGGAATATTCCCATCGGCTATAACCCGTGACGGAGGACGCCACGCCACACGTCTTATTTTGATACTTCCGCCCTTGGTTTTTCTGATATCCTTCGGAATTGTTGAGGTCGCTGGAATGCTGAAAGGGAAGTTAAAATATATATTTCTTAGTACTTATTTCTTACTACTTACTACTAATTTCTTATTTTACCTTCATACATACTATGTTCACAACCCCTGGTATTCCGAGAGAGATTGGCACGCCGGTTATAAAGAAGTAATTCAATCTATTAAAGAGATAGAGGGAGATTACGATAAAATTATTATTACAAACGCGCTTGATCAACCTTATATTTTTTTAGCGTCTTACTATCCGTATCCTCCTAAAGAATGGCAGAAGGGTTTTGATGAAGAATATGTGGAAGGTTTTGGTAAATTAAAGCACATTGATAAATTTTACTTTGGCCAAATAGGAGAAGAAGGGATAAAAACCCTGCCTGGAGTTTTAGAGGAAAAAGCCTTATATATCGCGGCTCAGAGAGAATTGGCTAAAAATTTAGTTATGGAACCATCTGAAATTCCTGAAGGCCTTCGTTTAATTAAAACTATACCTTACCCTTCCGGTGAACCCGCTTTTTACTTTTTTGCCAAGATGTAGGCTAAAAAGCTATAATTGAGCTGTCCATAAGGATTAATATTTTACGATGAAACAATTTAACGGAATTTTTTTGACGGTAATAGTTCCATTTTATAACGAAGAGGAGAATCTTCCGATTCTTCATAGAGAGCTTTTGGAAACTTTGGAAAAGCTGGATTATAAAAGTGAGGTTATTTATATTAATGACGGAAGCTCCGATGATTCGGTGAGCTTACTGAAGGAGGCGATAAATAAGAGGAAATCCGGCAGAGTCAGTGTCAAACTGATTGCGTTTAAGCGAAATTTCGGACAAACTGCTGCTGTAACAGCTGGAATTGAGTACTCTGAAGGGAAATTGGTATCTTTTTTGGACTCAGATTTGCAAAATGACCCACAAGACATTCCCAGATTTTTAGATGAGATGAAAGAGGGTTATGACGCAGTTTTTGGTTGGAGGAAAGAAAGAAAAGACGCGACAATCAGGAGCTTATTATCGAGAATTGCCAATAAAATTGTGAAAATAGTTTTTGCGTATCCTTTCCATGACGTTGGATGTTCAGCAAGAATTGTTAAGAGAGAATTTTTAGTAAACCTGCAACTTTATGGAGAGCTACATCGGATTATGCCCGTTCTGATTTATTTAAAAGGGGCAAAGATTGGAGAAATAA
>CAYSZS010000001.1:115567-119951 GCA_964435575.1 uncultured Gammaproteobacteria bacterium
CATCGGATTATGCCCGTTCTGATTTATTTAAAAGGGGCAAAGATTGGAGAAATAATCGTTAAACATCGGGAAAGATACAAAGGCGAATCGAAGTACGGATTTGAAAGAATAATAAAAACTGTAGTCGATATCATAACCGTCAAGTTTTTAAGTTCATACGGAACAAGGCCGGCGTATGTTTTTGGAACCTTTGGTCTTGGGAGTTTATTTATTAGTGGCTTGGCGCTAATTGGGTCTGCCTACAAAAAAATATTTTTAGGAGTTTTTGTGCATAGGGATCCTTTATTTTTAATTGCAATATTTTTTGGTCTGGTAGGAATTCAGTTTATCATGATGGGTCTTTTGGCGGAGCTTCAGGTTCGAACCTATTTTGAATCTCAAGGTAAACCGATATATGAAGTTAAAAATATAGAAAAATATTAATGTGTGGGATTGCAGGATACGTTGATTTTACCTCGAATACTAATCCATCAATCATAAAAAAAATGACTGATGAGATTATCCACCGTGGACCGGATTCTTCCGGGGAGTATCTAAGCAATGGCAATATCGCGGGGCTTGGAATTAGACGCCTGAGCATCATTGATCTTAAAACAGGCGATCAGCCGATAAAGAATGAAGACGGTAGCGTAATTGTTGTTTTTAACGGCGAGATTTACGGTTATAAGCACCTAAGAGAAGATCTTCTCAAAAAGGGACACAAATTAAAAACCAAAAGTGATACGGAAGTACTGGTTCATTTGTACGAGGAGTACGGAGAGGATATGCCCAAGTTTCTAAACGGCATGTTTGCCTTTGCCATATGGGATGAAAAGAAGCAGAAACTTTTTATTGCCAGGGATAGAGCCGGTATAAAGCCGCTCTACTATTCGAATTTTGACGGCATTTTCGCGTTCGGCTCGGAACCCAAAACGGTACTTTTGCATCCTAAGTTTCCAAAGACTCTCGATTCTGACGCACTTTCGACATATATGTATTTCGGCTACTTACCGACGGAAATGTCTATGTTCAAAAACGTTTTTAAGCTTCTTCCGGGACATAGTCTAACTCTGGCAAAATCTGGGTTGAAAATCAAAAAGTATTGGAATATGGCTTTTGATAAATTCTCGGATGCCAATCTTGATGAGCTTTTGGATAGGGCGGTAACAGATCAATTAATAGCAGATGTGCCTGTAGGAGTTTTTTTGAGCGGGGGACTGGATTCCAGTCTTATTTCCTATTACATTACAAAACACCAAAGAAAAATGAAGTCCTTTTCGATATCGTTTGAGCAGAAAAGCTACGATGAGTCGGATTATTCTTTTGCGGTTGCCAAGCATTTGGGAATAGAGCACTTTGTTGAGGAATTGAAGGTTGCGGAGATACCTAAGTTATTTAAAAAAATTTCTGAAAAATTAGACGAGCCTTTGGCGGATACTTCTTTAATTCCGACTTACAAAGTAAGTGAGTTTGCAAGGAAACATGTAACGGTTGCGCTTTCCGGAGACGGAGGCGACGAACTTTTTGGAGGTTATCCGACACATCGGGCGCATATAATTGCAGACTTTTTTAAACATTTCCCTCAAAGAGTGCTGAATATGGGAATTAAAATGTTTTCGCTTTTGCCGGTCTCTTATGAAAATTACCCGTTGAGTCATGTTGGCAGAACTTTCCTGCGGGGAGTTAAGAAGGAACCTTTGGAAAGGCAGATTTTTTGGATGCACACTTTCTTTTTGGACAATGGAATGCTTGTTAAAAAACCGAGCCTGGATTTTAAAAAATACCTTCCTAAACTTGATGATTTCGACTCCGTTAAAAGCGCCATGATAGCCGATTTTTTTACTTACCTCGCGGATGATTTATTGGTAAAAACCGACCGCGCTTCGATGTTTAATTCGCTCGAAGTCCGGGTACCCTTTCTTGATCATGACGTAATTGATTTTGCGTTCTCGCAGGACTCGCGAAAACACGTAAGTTTATTTGAAACAAAAAAAATGCTCAGAAATCTTGCCCGTAGGTATTTACCGAAAGACGTCGCGAATCGGCCCAAAAAAGGTTTCGGGATGCCTGTCGGGAAATGGTTAAGAAAGGACTTGAAGGATTTTGGAAAAGATACGCTTTCTTACAATAAACTTTACGATTTCCTGGATAAAAAGCAAGTTATGGATTTGTGGGAAAAACATCAGAAGGGTGCAGAAAATAATGGTGGTGCTTTATGGCAACTAGTCATGTTTTCAGGTTGGTTAAAGCACTACACTTGAGTTAGAATAATTTTGTGAAGATAAAATTAGTTGTACCGAAAACCGTACTACCTTATTTAATAATTGCGGCCGCCGCGTTTTTAAGAATTTGGAGACTGGATAAGTTTCCTTTAGAGCTTTTTGGTGACGAGATAGATGCCGGAATACAGGCTTATTCTATATTGAAGACGGGAAAAGATATTTTTTCTAACCAATATCCCGTTATTTTTCATTCATTCTCTGAGTACAGACTTCCTTTACAGATCTATTCAATGGTGGGGACGATAGGACTTTTTGGATTGACTGAGATGGGAGTAAGACTGGCTAGTGTTACTTTCGGCATTTTGTCCGTAGTTGGAATATATTTTCTTGTCAAGGAGCTTATAAACCAAAAGATCGCCTTTATTACGGCATTATTTCTTTCGATTTCTCCCTGGCACCTGCAGTTTTCGAGACAAGCCAACGATTCGGGTTTCATCCTGCCGTTCGTGATATTTGGATTATGGTTATTCATTAAAGGATTGAGAAAATATAGGTACATGTTGATATCCTCGGTACTTTTCTCATTATCGTTTTACGCATATGCTACATCGGTGCTTTTTACACCGTTTTTAGTATTGTTTTTGCTCTTTATATACAGAAGAACATTTATAAAATATGGCATAAAGAAAATTGCTCTCTTGGGAGTGGTTACTTTCTTGGTTTTAACGCCATATTTAAGCGCGAGCATAAAGGGATCGACGACAGGAAGATTTAGTTACATATCCGTTTTTAACGACGAAAATATTAAAAAAGATTCTACCGGAAAATTACTGATATCGACCTCTCCCATTTCCAGACTTTTTTATAACAATAAGTCTTTAGTTTTATCGAAAATATTCACAAATTATTTAAGTTCGTATTCTACTAATTTTTTACTAACGTTGGGAGATCCTGATCTTAGAAATTCCGTCGGGGCGATGGGAGAAGTGTATTATTTCGATTTGGTCTTTATCATCATTGGTATATTTTATTTATTAACGAAATATTACGGAAAAAACAAAAAAATAATGATAATGTTTATCTGGCTTCTGATAAGCCCCGTTCCATCCTCTTTAACTTCCGACGGCGGAAGCCATTCCGGGAGGCTTATTTTGATGCTACCGCCTTTGATGATATTCTCTGCTGTCGGGTTTTATCGATTAATTTACAGGTCAGGGAAAATTTTGAAAAAGTTAGCTATTGCGGGAATAATTTTTACTATGCTTATAAATATAATTTATTATTTTAATCAATACTACGTTATTTGGCCTCGCGAGAGCTGGAGATTTTGGCAGGTGGGTTATAAAGAAATGTTTAGCTATGTCAAAAGCATAGAGGGGGATTTCGAAAGAGTATATTTCAATAACACTTATGAGCCGGCTTTGCCTCGTTTCCTATTTTGGTATAGATATGACCCTCAGTTGTTTCATCAAGAGTTTAAGGATGATAAGCATATACCCGATATCGTAGCGGGTTTTAACGGATTCAGGCTCGGAGATAAATATTATTTTGGGCAGATACAAAAGCCGGTTGAAAACCTAGCAAAGGAGGGAAGTTTGATAGTAGCCTCTGCACGGGACGATATTACGAACCCGAAAATATTTGAAAATCCCAACCTGAAACTTTTAGAGGTTTTTTATTCACCAACCGGAACTCCGATTTTTTATGTTTTCACAGGAGTTAACGTTGATCAACCAATTAATGAAAAATAATTCACTACTGTTTTTAATATTAGTTATCGCGTTTTTTTTGAGATTCGTTGGTATTTCAGAATATCCAATTGGTTTTACACAGGATGAGGCCGGACTTGGGTATGAAGCATACTCTTTACTTTTGACCGGTAAAGATAGTTGGGGAAACTCGTTTCCTCTGACACTGCGCTCTTTTGGTGATTTTAAGCTTCCGCTTTATTCTTATTTAACAATTCTACCTGTTTATTTTTTTGGATTAAACGAGTTTTCGGTGAGATTTACAGGAGCCATCTTCGGAACCTTAGCTATAGTCGCTACGTTTCTCTTAGTTGATAAGTTATCGGGGCAAAAAAGGGCTTCACTTATTTCAGCGCTTTTGTTGGCGATATCGCCTTGGCACATCTCTCTATCTCGAGGGGCATTTGAAGCCAATTTGACCACCTTTTTTATGCC
>CAYSZS010000002.1:0-64804 GCA_964435575.1 uncultured Gammaproteobacteria bacterium
CCGCAGACAGCGCTGCAAAGGCATAATTCAAATTCGCCGAGAGCCGCCGTAAAAAGAATGAAGAAAAACGCAAAAATTTAGGAGAAACAAAACCATGATCAAATATATTGCTTATTGTAGGAAATCTACAGACGAAAAAGACAAACAGGTTTTGTCTATTGAAGCTCAGATTGCAGAACTCAAGGAGTTTGCTAAGAGAGAAAACCTAACCGTAACTGAATTTATCACCGAAGCAAAAACAGCTAAAGTTCCCGGAAGAGAACAATTTGCGGAAGTTTTAAAGAAAATCGAGAAAGGAATGGCTAACGCCATTCTTTCATGGCATCCCGATAGACTTGCTAGAAATTCGATAGATGGCGGAAAAATAATTTATCTTTTAGACACCGGCAAACTCCTTGATTTAAAATTCCCCTCGTTTTGGTTTGAAAGCACACCACAAGGAAAGTTTATGCTTTCAATCGCCTTTGGCCAATCAAAATATTATGTGGACAATTTAAGCGAAAATGTAAAGCGAGGTAATCGCCAAAAATTACGAAATGGGGTTTGGCCAAGCAAAGCGCCATACGGTTACATCAATAATCCAAAAACGAGGGGAATAGATATTGACGAAGAAAAATCAAAAATCGTCAAAAAAGCATTTCAGCTTTTTGCTGAAGGTGGAAAATCGTTTGTAGAAATATCCAAACTCATGCATAAATTTGGCATTTACAAGCTAGATGGTGAACCTGTAAAAGTAGATCAGGTTAAAAATATGCTTTCCAACAGATTCTACCTCGGCGTTTTGAAATACGCCGGAGAATATTATCAAGGTTCTCATAAAACCTTTATCAGCAAAAAGCTGTTTGGTGAAGTGCAAAAGCAGGTTGAGAAAATTGAACGACCAAGACAAAAAGGCCACAATTTCGCCTTTGCAGGTCTTGCGACCTGCGGCGAATGCGGCGCCGCAATCACAGCAGAGCAACACATCAAAAAATACAAAAATTGTACTAGTCAAACTTTTATTTACTATCGCTGCACTAAAAAGCTCAAGCCTTGTACGCAAAAATATGTTTCAGAGTTGGAACTTGAACCACAAATAAGGAAAATTGTTCGTGATTGCGGCTTGCACGAAAACTGGGAACCATATTTTGAAAAGTGGATTACAGCAACAGAGGTAAAAGACAGACTAGCCGTCGAAGTTGAAGAAAAGCAGATAGGCGAACAAATCCAAGAATCAGAAATAAAACTAAACAGACTTCTTGATGGTTATCTCGATCAGGTTATCGAACCTGAAATTTACAAACAAAAGAAGAATGAATTGTTTGATGAAAAACTTAAGTTAGAAGAGAAAAAATCGCAGGTTGAGAAAAACGGAAGTATTTGGCTCGAACCTATGAGAGAATTCGTAAATTGTGCCTTGCAGGCGCAAAAAATCGCGCGCGCTGAAAATAATTGCCATGATTTGAGAGTCATGGCAAAAAAAGTCGGCTCGAACTTCTTTTTAATGAATCGGCGGCTCTCGGCGAATTTGAATTTCCCCTTTGCAGCGCTGTCTGCGGAGGCGGGCGCAGCCAGCGCTATTCCTACTTCCGACTCGATTTCCTTTTTGGTGAGCCTGGAAGGACTCGAACCTTCAACCATCACCTTAAGAGGGTGTTGCTCTACCGTTGAGCTACAGGCCCTAATATTTCAAAATTGTAAGCAAAGCTTGGCACTGCTGTCGCATTGTAAGAGTTAATTGCTCTGTTTACAGATTCAATTTTAGCAAATTTAAGGTTAATTTGCTAATACTGTAGAAAAAACTGCGATTGAAGTCTCTCCTGGTTCAATATCTGAAAATATTACTTTTGGTTCAAGTTCGATGTCCAGATTAAATTTTCTTGATCTTATTTTTTCGTTCCCGGTCCAAATGGTTTGACCTTTGTTTTTTATTAGCGCTATTCCCCCGACCATTTTTCCGTTGTTTGGAAAAATGGGAGGAAAAATGATTGACAGGACGTCAACCGAAACAATTTGTACTGGTTTTCCTTGCTTTTTGGGCAATTTTTGCATTTCATAGTAAAATTCATAAAAGCCTCCGTCCTTATTCTTCCAGGAAAATATGTCAAAAGGCGGTGTTTGATAGTTTAGGATGAAGGGCGTAACCGCAACAATCCTTTCGTCATTCCAGGCAAGTTCTAACGCGCCCTTAAGGTTATTCGTGATCGTTTCTGTATCTTTATAACCATTTGCTTTTGCATCCATGTCGTGTGCCCAGCCGGTTTCAGTGATAAAAACAGGCAAAGTTTTGGTCAAGCCGATACTTTTAAGAAATTTTAATTCCCACTCAAATGTGAGAACTGTTCCGCGGCCTACGTCGTCTTGAGATCCTGAAAAGTTAGGGTTTGGGTATGAATGTGAGGTCCAGCCGTCAAGATTTTCAAATATTTGTGATTTATGTTCTACCATTTTTTTAAGAAATTCAGCCTCGTTCATCGTTTCTTTACTTTTTGGTGCCGAGGCGTCGAAACCGGCGGGGAGAATAAAAAAGTCCTGGTTTCGGGATTTTAATTTTTTGGATAAAGTTTCCAAATAATCGGCATATTCTTCAGGACTAATTTGGTTACCCCACTCTTTACTGTGATTGGGTTCGTTTCCGACAACAAGATATCTATTTTTTATGACCCAATTTAAGGAATTTAAAAAAGAAACCCAGCCGTCTATTTCGTCAAAATTGGGTTTTTCCCATCCCCCGTCAAGTTGTTTTGTTGCAATTCTGACAATTGGGATGAGGTGAAGTCTACGCATCTTGTCAAATACTTTTTGCCATCTTTCTGTATCTCTTTCGTCGGCTCTTATGACCAAGGTTACGTATCCCCAATCTCCTTGCGAGTTAACTAAGTTAGCGGCATCCTCAAGGTCATTTTCGTCCAAAATATGAATTCCAAAGAGATTGTTAGGAGCGGCTAGGGGGTTTTCGATAGCTTTTGTTTGTTTAGGGAAAAATAGAATACTAAATATGAATGTAAGTAAAATGATTAAACTTTTTCTTAGCATATTTAAATATTCTACATGTATTGTTCCAGCTACTAAAGATAGCTTTATTTTGATATAATGAGCGACGCGCTGAGATGCTGGAATTGGCAGACAGGCACGCTTCAGAAGCGTGTGCTCATTACGAGCGTGAGGGTTCAAATCCCTCTCTCAGCACAATGCGGGAGTGCTGAAATTGGTATACAGGCATGCTTGAGGTGCATGTGTCGCAAGACGTGGAGGTTCAAGTCCTCTCTCCCGCACACATGACAAAGATGATATAAGTTGATACAGTATAGATTATGAAGAAGATAAAAGTATCAACAATCAAAGAAGCGCAGAAGTTAGTTAAAAAGTTTACAAAAGATAATGGGTGGGAAGATTTTCCAAACATTGACAAGTTTGACCACTTACACGAAGAACTTATAGAAATGTCGCAACATCTTAGGTACAAATCTCAAGATGATAGAATTAAGTGTATTCGAGATAAAAGAGTGATATTTAAAGACGGAATTGGTGATTTGTTTTTCGGCTTATGTAGGTTGGCAAACCAGTTAGAAGTGGATATTGAAGAAGCGTTTAACTTCGTCAAAGACCCAATTCTGACAAAATATAAACAGAAAAAATCAGAAAACAATAGGCTCTAAGTCGTAAAAACGGGATATTAGAATCAACACTTGTTCAGCTAGAAGTCTAACCACTACGGTTGGTTTCAGAAAAAGGATATAGAAATTAATAATCAAACTGATTATTAAAATTAGGATAAGCAAAGATAAGAGCCTGGAAATTCCTGAGGATTGGTTCAATCTTAGGAAACTTCCTCGCACAGGAAAGGTCGCTTGGCTCAGTTGGTTAGAGCGTCTCGTTTACATCGAGAAGGTCGGGGGTTCGAATCCCTCAGCGACCACTCGTCGAAGCTCATCTTAAGCGCTACGTTTTCAATTAAATGAAAACTACGCTTTTTTCAGATGGCTTCTCCTCTCAAAATCTCTTTGAGATTTTGTATAATACAACAACAATATTACGAAGTAATTTTGAAAGGAGAAATGGCGGAGTGTTAAGGGGTAAGCGAAAACGGATTACTATAAACGAAGTCCATTTCGACGGACCGAGGTAGCCAGGATGGTTGGTCCAAAGCTTATATTAAGTTAAGATAGAATTTAATTACCCCCTACAAGATTACTTAGCTTTAAATCTAGCAGAAGCCCATAAAAATGGAATAGTATGAGCTAAGTTAAAAAAAAGATTTTCTTGTTTCATCTGAAAGGTCAAAACTCCCAAGCCGATCGTGGTCAAGGCAAACACATGTAGCTCTGATATTTTCTTACCACTTATTGGGAAATCTATTGCTATAGTGAAAGAAAAAATTACAGTATAAAGTAGAAATATTACCTCAAAGATAAGTATTATTAAATCAAAAATTTCAGTCGGTGAAGAATAAATACCCGATATGAGCAAAACAAATAAAGGGATTAAAAAATATAATGGTGGCAATAGGAACAGCTTTTTAATTCTTTCCAGTTTTGTTCCTTCTTTTAGCAAGTTTGCCGCTATTTCAAGTCCGATTACTGGGAAAAAGATATCTAACGGTCTCAATATGTTTTGTGCATCGGTAAAATTGAGTTTTTCGACAGGAATTAAGCTATAGAAGAGAAATCTTCCTATGAAGAATAAACCTACATAATTCATTTCTTAACATTACCACTACTCTGGTAAGTTTGCTATAATATGCCCTAAGATAAGATTTCCTTTTTGGGGATTAATTTCCTTGCCGAGATAGCCAAGGTGGTTGTCTCACAAATATTGTTGAGGTTGAACGGAGGTGATAATTAATGGAAAGAGTACCAGGTGATAAAGGTCATAGAACAACAGAGGGTTCTCGAGACGATATTGTGCAAAAAGTTTTAGATATTGCACGAGGTATGCCAGGAGACCCATTAGTGAGTAGTGAATTTGATGAAAACGATAAGCCTTTAGCTGTAATAGAATTTGAACAACAATCTGAAAAAGAAGCAACTACTAGTGAATAAGTATTTTTAAGCTGAGATAGCCAAGGTGGTCACGGCGGGCGCCTGAAGAACAATTACAATTTATCAGGCAACATGTAAACTTAACGTGTGAAGATATGCTCTAAATGTAAAAAGAAAAAAGTTTTATTTCAGTTTTACAAGAGAAAAACAGGTCTGAGAGCTGGAAAGTATTATGAGAAGTGTAAATCCTGCATGAAAGTCAGGGGTAGAAAGTATTATACAGAGAATAGAGATAGGCAGTTGCCTTTAGCAAATATTAGACGACGGAGGTACTATAGAGAGAAACGCGATTTCATAATAAATGCCAAGAACAGGCCATGCGCAGACTGCGGAAATAAACTTCCAAGTTATGTGATGGATTTTGATCATCGTGATGGGGGTGATAAGATCGTTGATATAGCTCGTGCTGTTACGGCGAATTGGTCTCTAAATAAAATTAAAGCAGAAATTGAAAAATGTGATATTGTTTGTGCTAATTGTCATAGAATGAGAACTTACGAGTATATGCTGCGGTAGCCAAGGTGGTCACGGCGGGTCTCTGAAGAAGATCAGATTCTGGTTCGATTCCAGACCGCAGCACACTTGAAAGGCAGGTTTCTGCGGGAGTAGTACAGTGGTAGTACGCTTCCTTGCCAAGGAAGAGGTCGCGGGTTCAAATCCCGTCTCCCGCTCAGAATTAAGAAGGAATCGGAAGCCTTTCTTTGCCCTTTGCATCACGAACGGTATTGATAAGAAGCCTTCGGAGAATTTCCTGAAAAGAAATGCCGTATAAATCCAGAATATAAGCCAAGGCGCAATCCGTTTCCTTCGGACCGAATGCGGGGTTGGTGTTGGAATCGATAAAAAAATATCTGCCCGACGAGTCCATCCTGATGTCAAACTTCCCGTAGTCCATCATTTTGGTTATATCGAATGCCTTTCTGACATAAGCCCTTAAAAGAGGTTCGTCGTATTTTTGATAATGTATGTTTGTCAGTTTTTTACTTAACCACTGATCCTCAAATGTCATAAATATATATTTTCTGTCCGCTCCCTCAAACACTTTCTCGGCCAAATAAACTTTTTTATTTAATCCCTCCAAAAGTATAGCCGTAAACTCTCTGCCAACTATAAATTCTTCAACCAAAACGGGTTGTTTATAAGTTTGAATCAAAAACTTTATTCTTTCTCTCAGATGTCTTTCGTTTTCGGATATAGCGTCTTGAGTTATTTCCACCGCGCCGTGAATTTCATTCAGCTTTGAAATTAAAGGATAACGAAGCGTAGGGTCAAGAAAATCGGACGAAGAATTAAAAAGCTGATAATTAGGCACGGGAACTCCATTTTGTTGAAGCAGTTTTTTTATGACAAATTTATTGGTGTCCAGGGACATTCCCAAAATATCCGCACCAGTGTAAGGAATTTCGAGAAGTTCCAAAACTCCCGGGATGGATGAGGACAAATATTCATAGCCCTTGACGGAATCGACAAGATTTATTACCGCGTTAGGCTTATCTTTTTTTAGTTTTTGGGGAAGACCGGAATTTCCGGGATATAAAATTGGTTTAATCTTCAGTTTTTCTAAATATTTAGATATAACTCTCGCGTCTTTATCGGCGCCTTTTTCGGTAATGAACTGCATCTCTGTCGGGAAATACTCCCTTTTGACGTCACTATAGATAATGCCTACTTTTTCGGGTATTTCGTAGCCATTTTTTCCATTCGCTATTTGCATATTAATACGCTTAAAAATATCGATTATTTAGATGTACTTGTCAACTACGAAATGAAAAGTTAATAAATTTTTGATAAAATACAGAGATATTATTGCCCCTGTAGCTCAATGGATAGAGCGGCTCCCTTCTAAGGAGTAGATGAGAGTTCGATTCCCTCCAGGGGCACCATTTGTGCAAGCTAAATAAACCTAACTTGCATGCCTTCGGCTAGCTTAGTCGAAAGTGAAACCTCTTGACCTGGAAATTTTGAACCCGCCCCCCAAATTTTTGCCTTTATTTTTTCTTTAACAAAATCTTCCCCTAATTTCTCCCCAACGTCGTACAATGTAGAACCCACTTTCATTATAATCGGGTTATCAAAATCAGGGTCTTCGTCCGGTCGTACCAGATAGCCCCTCAAGAAATTAAGTGATAGCCACATTTTTTCTTTCAACTCGGTAAGACCGGTTCCTTTTTCAGCGCTGATAAATAGTGGAGTAACGGTTGCAGCCTCAAATACACCCGGCGGCCTGCCTGTCGGAAAGGCAGGGTGGATTAGCTTGGCACCCGTTACTTTGTTGTTTAAGTCAGCTTTATTAATAATAGAAATTGAGGGTACGTATACGCGGTTTAGAGAAAAAGCGTCAATTAGCCTTTCTATTGTCAGCTTTTCATTGATGGTTATTTCGGCGTTTTTAATTCCCAACTCTTGTGCAATAGATTTAATAGTTTCTTTAGTAAGGTCTTGCTTGATGTTTGAATGGAGAGTTAATCCTCCTGAAACTTTCTTGTCTATAATTACATTTGGTCGCACAATGTTGAGGCGTATGCCGTTTTCCTCCAAAGTTTTTTTAATTCTTTCAGTTGCTTCAGGGCGGTCAACATCGGTCATAAGTATTATTAAGTCTGCCCCCCGAGCTACCGATAAAACTTCCCTACCTCTCCCCCTCCCTTCTTCAGCCCCCTCGATAAGCCCAGGAACATCAAGTATCTGAATTCGAGCGTTTTTGTAAATCATCATTCCGGGAATAACGTTTACCGTCGTAAAAGCGTAGGGAGCAACCTTGCTTTGGGCGTTTGTCAATTTGTTAATAAGAGTTGATTTTCCCGCTGAGGGGGGGCCGATTAAGATTACGGCTGCATCACCTTGTTTTTTAACGGCGTATCCGCCTCCGCCACCCTTTTTTACAGACTCAACCCGAAGACCGTCTTTTAGCTTTGCAAGCTTTGCGCGAAGCCTGCCAATATGGTGCTCTGTGCCTTTGTGATAGGGAGTATCACGAATCTCTTTCTCGATCCGCTTGATATTCATATGAGTATTTTCGGAATTGGTTAAGTGCACCATGTTTGGAATTATATCAAAGAAGACTTCCTCCCACTCAAAGTTAGAAGCTAAATAAGCTTTTGGTTATTTTCTCTTATCCATGTACTGCCAAGCTTTGTATTGGACAAAATTAGCAATAACTGCAATTCCGGCAACGTACAGATAGCTTGCAATGCCGACACCGGTTATAAAGGCAAATCTGGCAATTAACCAAACAGTTGCAAAATTCATGACCAAATATGCCAGCATCATTGGCACGTTTTCTTTATACGGATACTCCAAGTCTTTTAAGAAAGCTTCGGTATGCCATAGCACTAAGTTCCAGATAAACCCGCTAAAGACGATTGCCTGATATGGCGCAAAGATGCTATTTCCGATGCTAACTGCGTTGGGTAAAAAAAGATTTGCCAAGTACAAAATTGCCGAGTTAATTAGCCAGAAACCTAAAAATTTCTGATAGCGTTTCATATTCTCACCCCCTCCTATGGGATAGCTCACTTAGGAGTATCTAATGGGACCATGTTGGATAGCTTCGCCTACAACGCAAAGCGGTGCCAAGCTATGCTTATCCAACTGTGACCCTTACTTCTTTGCCAAAACTTATCTAAATTCAGTATAATATAATTCAAGAGTTGAAAAAATAAGCAATACTGATGAGAAAATTGCCTCTGTAGCTCAACGGATAGAGCACCTGTCTTCGGAACAGGGAATGAGGGTTCGATTCCCCCCAGAGGCACTGAAGGCAATTTTCGAATTTACTTAGATCCAGACAATAATACTGCAGAGGAAGGTAAGCCGGCACCCAAACATACTCCTAGTCCCGATTTTTTATATAATTCAAGAAATTAATCTCTCTTTTAGTTATTGACATAAGTTACCTGTAATGTGTTATATAACATAAAGTGAAGTTTATTATTGTCTCCGGTGGTGTACTATCTGGTCTCGGTAAGGGAGTAACTACGGCTTCAATTGGCCTCCTTCTTAAATCCCGCGGAATAAAAGTTACTGCCATGAAGTGTGATATGTACCTGAATATTGATGCTGGTACTATGAACCCTATTGAGCACGGTGAAGTCTTTGTTACCCACGACGGAGTTGAAACGGATCAAGACTTGGGTCATTATGAACGCTTTATCAATGAAATTTTAACCAGGGAAAATTATTTGACAAACGGTCAGGTTTACAGGATTGTTTTGGACAAGGAAAGAGCTCTCGAGTACGGAGGTAAGTGCGTAGAGCCTTATCATCAAATACCTCCTGAAATAATTTTAAGATGGATTGCAGCAGGGCGAGTCCATAACGCCGACGTAGTTTTAATCGAATTGGGCGGAACCGTTGGAGAGTATGAAGGACTTTTGTTTTTTGAAGCTGTTCGAAGAATTAAATTGAAAAGCCCCATGGATGTCATTTTGATTCATGTAGGCTATCTTCCTGTTCCTCCTTCAATCGGAGAGCTAAAATCAAAACCAATTCAACAGTCGGTTCAGATTTTAAATAGTTTAGGTTTAACGCCTGATATTATAGTTGGGCGTGCAGAAAAAGAAATCGACCAAAAAAGGAAAGAAAAAATAGCTCTAGCATCCGGTGTTTTAGTAGAAAATATTATTTCAAACCCTGACGTTAATAGTATTTATGAAATCCCGATTGTTTTAAGAAAACAAAAGTTAGATGAAATAATTATTAAACAATTGGGTTTGAAAGCAAAAAGAGAAGATCTTCGGGATTGGGAAATAATGCTGGAAAAATCCAAGAAAATCCGAGACGTTGTAAAAATTGGAATTGTCGGCAAATATCAAAAAACAGGTGATTATACTCTCGAAGACAGTTACGTTTGTGTTGTTGAGAGTCTAAAACATGCAGGATTACATTTTAATGTACAACCGCGGTTTTCTTGGATTGATTCGGAAAGTTTGGAAGACTTAACAGATTCTGAGATTAAGGATCGTTTGGGGGGAATGGATGCGATAGTGGTTCCTCAAGGGTGGGGAAGGCGTGGAGTCGAGGGGAAAATTAAAGCTGCAAAATATGCTCGGGAAAATAAACTTCCCTACCTTGGTCTTTGTTTTGGCATGCAAATGGCATCAATTGAGTTTGGCAGAAATGCCGTCGGACTTAAAAAAGCAAATTCTTCAGAGGTGGATCCAAGGACTCCTCATCCTGTTATTCATATAATGCCTAATCAACGAGATTATTTGAATAAAAAACAATATGGCGGAACGATTCGCCTTGGCGCTTGGCCCTGCGTAATTAGAAAAGGCACACTACTTGAAAAAGCTTATAAAAAATTTGGCGGAGGAAAATTCAGACCTTGGTACCAACCCAATCCCCTGTTTAAAAACAAATCACCAATCACTAACCCGCCTGCCGGACGGGCAGGTCACGAATCACTAATCTTCGAGCGTCACCGCCACAGATACGAGTTTAATAATAAATACAAAAGGCTGTATGAAAAGAAAGGATTTGTTTTTTCAGGGACTTCACCGGACGGAAAGCTAGTTGAAGCAATTGAGTTGAAAGAACATCCCTTTTTTGTCGGGACTCAATTCCACCCGGAATATTTGAGCCGTCCCCTATCCCCACATCCAATATTCTTATCCTTTATTGAAGCTATTGTGAATAAATAGTAAAATATACATGTATTCGTAATTATTTAAACAAAATTCCGTAGGAATTTTGAGAGGAGAAATTACGAAACGATAAGCAATAAGCGTAAGCGTATTGTGATAAGTGAAGTATATTTCGACGAGCCGAGGTGGCGGAATTGGTAGACGCGAGGGCCTTAAGAGCCCTTGTCCCGATGGGACGTGGGGGTTCGAGTCCCCCTTTCGGCACCACGGAGTGTGGCTCAGTTGGCAGAGCGCGCGCTTTGGGAGCGCGAGGTCCCCGGTTCGAATCCGGGCACTCCGACTCAATATTATTTGTTAAAAAGTTGTAAGCTTAAGCGGGCCTGCCCGCCGAAGCTTCAGCGTAGGCGGGATTAGTTGAGCGGTTCAACATTTGCTTTCCAAGCAAAGAAGAGGGGTTCGACTCCCCTATCCCGCTCCACTAGCATTAAGGGACAAGCTCTGCTTATAACGCCCCCAGCTGTGCGAAGAGAAGGAAGTTACTTTTCTTTTCCGACTATAATGATTACGTCGTAAGTGGAGTCTTCTTCAAGAGTAGTATCGGATTTAACGACGTCATAAGTATCTGAAAGAGCACTCCTTATTTCATCAAAGACTTTTTCGGACAAATCTTTTTTTAGACTGATAGAAGTAGCGGTATAGTCGTATGACTGGGCATTTCCGGTTGTTATTTTATCTTCCATAAAACCACTTTCTGTGAGCAAATCTTTTGCCTTCCCCGCTACCCCTGCTGTTCCGGAGCCGTTAAGAACGCTGAGAGTTAGAGTGCTTATATCAACCTCTGTCTCCGGCTCCTGAGTCGGGCTGGGCGTTGAAGTTTCCTCCTTTTCAGGAGTTTCACTAATAGATTCCTCGCTAACCGATTGTTTATAATAGAAAATTCCTCCTACCAAAGCTCCCAAGATAAGAAGAATGATTAGAGTAAAAACTATAAACTTTGTATTTGGTCCGCCTTTTTTCTCTACCTCTTTTGTCGTATCCGGTCTGACTTCTTTGAGCCACTCTTTTATTTCGTCGGAGGATACATCCTCTTTCCCCTTTCCTTTTTCCTCGGTCATTTCTTGAGTAGGTGTTTCAGATTCAGACAGATCTTCCTTTTCCTTTTGAGGCTCCGGAGTTAGAACGCTTTCACTGGACTTGGCGGCACCCTCTGCTCCTGAAGCGATATCAGACGATTTTTGAGAATCAAGCTGACTAAATGACGTTATTTTCGGAGTATCCTGAGAAGTTGATGCTCGAAGCTTGGTTTCTTCCTCATCTCTTGGTTTTGTTTCAGCTATACTTTCCGTAGATTCTTTCGCTGGAAGTTGAGTTTCAACTTCTTCCGGTTCTTCACTTATCTCCTCTACTTTTATTTTTGGTTTTGTCGCTTTGGTTTTATCAGCCATGCTTTTACCATTGTGAAACATTTGGGGTTGCTTTGTCAATACACCTGGGATTTGATAAAATACAAGGTGTAATTATTCAAGGTGGTGTGTGCCGAACGGTTTAGGCGCTGCTTTGTGGAGGCAGTTTTAGCGGGTTCGACTCCCGTACACCACCCAAGTTTTCTAGCCTCAAGCAAATATATTGAATTATTCCTACTTAAAATCGCGCTCGAACCAAAATATAATACTTTTATGCAGGTAAAGATTCTTTCCTGGAATATTTGGATTGACAGCTACTTTGATCAAATAAAAGAATTTCTTAAAAGCTCCCAGGCAGATGTTATCGGCCTTCAAGAAGTAAGAGAAGATGACCCATCGAGAGAAACGATTAAGTATCTGAACTCGTTAGGTTACCAGCTAGTATTTGCACCTACTGAGAAGGACTGGGGAGAGAAAGTTTGGAGTGATGGGCCAGCGGTCTTCACTAATTACGATATAGCGTCTTCAAAAAAATATATTTTGTCAGAAGAAGGCATGCATGCTGCTGCTCAAGCTGATATTAAAATCGGAGATAAAATATTGCATGTGTTTAGCACGCACCTCACCCACACCCACCAGAAGGACTCAGTCGCTCAACTACAGCAAGCTGAAGAACTTATGAAACACATACCATCTGAGATGTCAGTTTTAATGGGAGATTTTAATGCAACTCCAGAAAGTATCACCATACAAAGAGTGAAAACCCAGTTGGTAGATACGGATTCAAAAGACCAACCAACATGGAGTGTTTACCCCCAAGGTTGTATTATATGTAATCCTCAAGAAATAGATTTTCGACTAGATTATATATTTACTACGAAAGATATAAAAACTCATTCTTATAAAGTTGAGGATTCTAAGGGTTCCGATCATCTACCGATTTCAGTAATTGTAGAATTATAATACAGCAACATACGAGTTTTTATGAAACTCAATTTCTTTAAGTGACATGTTGTTATAATAAGTCCGAACATCGTTCGGTAGGCTACCCCAATTAGCCTCAAATGTTGTTTGACTTACCCATTAAATAGTGAAATACTGAAGTGTGAGACAAAAAGGTTTTGCACATTTATTTGTAATAATAGCAATTTTTATTATTGGTTTAGGAGGAGTAGGATATTCAATCTATAAAAAAACTACAGAAAGGAATCAAAGTCAACAAGTTTCTGAGACCATTCCAACAGAAGAAAATCAAACACCCGCTTTGAGTCCAACCTCGGACCAAAAGCCGACTCCTTTGAGTAAACCAAAAATAACGTCTACAAATACACCCGTTCCAACTACACAATCTTACAACGGAGTATGCGATGTAATCACACTTGCCGGATCAAATCCAAACGAGGTTGTACTTACATATAGTCTTACCTCCTCCGGTGGAAGGTACATGAAAGAGGCAAGATGGGATTTGAATAACGACGGACAATGGGATCATGATTTTAGCTCTTCAAATGCCCAAGTAACTACAAATTTAACTAGCGGCAATAGTAAAACTGTACGATTACAACTAAAACTCTCTGATAACACTTTTACTAACGCCTGTATAAAAAACATTTCTGCTCCATCTGGCACCTGGATTACCATCTGGGGTTATGTATTCTCGGATAATAATTGTAGCGGTTTTATGGACAGTTCAGAAAGTGGAATTGTAGATGTTCCCGTGAGGATCACCAAAATTTCAGACTATAGTACTTATGGTACGACAAATACAGACGGCGGTGGAAAATTCTCTTACACCTCTCTTTTAAACGAACTTATAGAAATGACTGTAACAATGACTTCACCGTCGGGATACAAAAGTCATCCCACCCACATTATAGGAAGCTCTCTAATGGGTTATGGAAAAAACACAAATGTTCAAATGAACATTCCTCAAGTTCCATACGCAAGTGTGGGTCAATGTAGTTTTTAAGAAGTTACGAAAAATGGATAGACTTTTATATAAATAATATAATAAAACTGCTTTTCAATAGCTTCAAGCGAAACGCTAAATTCGATTTCTTTGTTCAAGAATAAGTCCTTTAGACGACTCAGGGATACAAGATTGTAAGGTTTATCTACAGGCTACAATCCGCGTTCGTTGTTAATTGTACCTTCAGGGTTGATTTCTTCATTGAGCCTTTTAAGATTTATGTACACTTTTCTCAAATTTTCTATCATTTTCGGTTTAAGTCCGCCGTGCATACTTTCTGAAAATCCAGCCACTTCGTGCCAAACGGGACATTCAGGGCCGTTAATCCAATACATTTGGTGAGTTTTGAGATTGCAATTAAAACATCTTCTTATACTTGGCTGCATTTATACGCGATTATTACATTTACGGAAATATTTTGCTAATATTTATTATAACAATGCAAAGTCAAACACCTACGACACAAAAACCTTCTCAAGATAATCAAACTGCCAATTCTGATACTCAAAGTAATTTCACAATTTTAATTGTCGAGGATGATCAGGTTTTGATGAAAATGTATACCCAGAAACTGGTTTCTGAAGGTTTTAAGGTGCTAAATGCAGTCGACGGAGAGGAAGCTTTTGCTGTTTTTGTCAAAGAAAAAATCGACCTAATAATAACCGACATCATGCTTCCCAGAGTTTCGGGAATTGAGTTTTTACAAAAAATAAGGGTTACTCCAAAAGGTAAAAACGTACCTGTTATAGTTTGGTCAAACTTAATGCTGGAAGAAGAGAAGAAACAAGCTCTTGCCCTTGGAGCCAACGAATATGTTGTCAAAGGTCAACTAAAGTTGGAGGATATGGCTGCGCTCGTCAGGAAATATATGACGAGCTAAAAAGTTCAGTAGTTTACGCTAAAGTGTTTATCTTTATATTTTTCGTAGGAGATAAATTTTTTTGCGACTTCCTTATCAACTTTCTGAATTTCAACTATTACTCTGTCTCTAATTTGGAGTGAGGTTACTTGGGGCTTTTCCCTTTCCAGAAGCCATGTGCTAATTCTTTCTGTTAGCTTTAGGCTAGCTACTTGATCAAGGCCAGCCGCTTTTAGTACCCTTATTATTTTTTCGGGGTTATATGCTTCTAATTTTCCGTTTCTTTTGACAACCTTAATGTCCATTTATGTTCATTTCCAAGCCTAGTTAAGTATAGCAGTATATCTTTATTGATGTAAACCCCACCGGTTTCGTTAATTGGGACTGAACTGTTTGGTGATATAATTGAACGAAATCACGTGGTAACCATATACGAAAATCAGGATTTACAAGTCGAGAAAGCCGAATTGGACAGTAATAGAGATATTTCAAATAAAGATTCGTCAACTCCCGATTCCGAATCCGGACTATCGAATTTCATTGAAAAGTTCCTTTCTACGTTTGAGAAAAAACTTTCCGTTCTGAAAAAAGACGGCGAACCCACTGTTCAGGTCAGCGAGGTATTGGGAGGCTTGGCAAGGCTTTATGAGCGTATTCGAACGACGGTTGAATATAAAGGCGAACACGTTTTAAGAAGAAATGCCATTGAGAGGATTTTAAAAAGATTGGTTTGGCAGGAAGAGAGTGTCAGAACCGATGTAAAAAACCGTCGGGTGGCCGAATCTCTGCTGAAAGAGCTAATCTGGGCTCGCTATCTTCCCAATAACGCCGTACCCAAAAGTATCATTGATGTTGTTGAGAGGACGGTCGATAAATACATTTATTTTTTGAGAAATCTTGACGATCTTCCCTCAGGAATTTCAGAAACCAAAGTCAGAAATTGGATTTGGGGAGTAGCATCGAGCGAGATTGAGGATATAGTTGATCCTTCTTATCGGGAGCTGTATGTGCAATTAATGTATGACTGGTTTATTGACACTTTTAATTGGGAAGAGCCGGGACTGGATGAACACGATAAGCAAATTCAAATTTACCTGGCAATCCATAGAGCTTTCACCAAATCGGATGACTCAATAATGAGGTATCATTTGCTTTTAAAAGAGGAGCCCGATTGGCAAAACGCCGAGAGGAGTGAAATAAATAAGTTTATACTCAAATTTTCTGATATCTATTCTGAAATAGAGGGGCACCTAAATTTTACCGGAAGACTCGCTCTTTATAGGAAAATACAAAGAAACGCTGCTGCATTTGACGTTTTTAGAGAAATTGCATCAAAAGAAAAGTTAAAGCTTAGGGAATTAATCAATAATAAAGCCAAATTTGAAGAAAGGGTAAGAAATGAGTGCGATACGAAATATAAGCAGATGGCAAAGCGCGTGAGTACTGGAATTATAAGAAGCATAATCTATATTTTTTTGACAAAGGTCGTCTTTGCGATGCTCATTGAAATCCCTTATGAAGTTTTTATGTACGGGGACGTCCGTTATATCCCACTGGCAATTAACATGATAATCCCGCCTTCAATGATGTGGCTTATCGGCTTTTCTATCCAGGTACCGGGTGCCAAAAATACAGAAAGTATCGTAACAAGACTTTCGTCGGTTTTATACAAAGAACGTGATAAAGTGAAACAGATTTTCTCGCTCAGAAAGCTTAAACGAAATACAGTCCTTTCTACTTTATTCGGAATTTTATACTCTTTTATTTTTATCACGGTTTTCGGCGGTATTACCTATGTATTGACAATACTTAACTTCAGCATCTTCGGCATTTTG
Source organism: uncultured Gammaproteobacteria bacterium (assembly GCA_964435575.1). Lineage (GTDB taxonomy): Bacteria > Patescibacteriota > Microgenomatia > UBA8517 > UBA8517 > GWB1-39-12. The sequence continues at coordinate 16,673 of CAYSZS010000002.1, forward strand.
ATCTTCTTTATGTTTTTATCTTTGGTCATGCTTTTTGCATTCAGGGTGAGATTTAACGCAAGTCAACTGAGAGTTGGAAGCGAGGACGAAGGGTTTTTAGGTCATTTAACCAGCTACTTTACTCTCCCCTTTTTAAATTTTGGATTTTATCTTTCCCGGGGTCTTGCAAAGCTCAACTTTTTTACGATACTTTTGGATTTTTTAATAGAAATACCTTTGAAGAACATAATCGAAGTTTTTGAAGAGTGGACCTCATTTTTGAGGGAGAAAAAAGAAGAAGTGGTTGAAATACCGGAATAATTAAATTCCTAAATTCTAATATCTAAATCCTAAACAAATTTAAATTTTTCAAAATCAAATGTACTAAACTTATTTAAAGAATTATACTTTTGAATTTTGATATTGTTTAGAATTTGGTGCTTAGAGATTAGAGTTTTAACTATTTTGGATAATTCGGATGCCATTCGGGTAATTTCGCACTATTTCCTGCCTACAGTAAAATATGTTGGGTGATATAAAAAAGCTGCCGGGGCGTCTTCTAACAAAAAGCGCTGAAAATCAAAATATATTTTTTTCCTTTCCTCGATATTCAGTTCCTTTCTTCCATCCTCTAAAAGTTTATCGATTCTGGGATTAGTGTATTTGGTAATGTTTGTTGCGCTCTGAGTCGAATGCCATAGAGGGTATTGGTCGGGATCTTTGGGCATATCAAGAATCGTTAAGTAGGCCTGAAATTCGCTGGGTATGATTGATGATACCTGTACCAGAGATTTAACCCCAACTTCTTCCCAGTTTTTTGATATTTGTTCGGCGGTTGGCAGTAAGTGTGCAGCACTTACTAATTTTATTTCTAAATTTTTCTTTGCTTCTAACTCCAGTTCATCTATGAGCTCCTGAGCCCTATTGGGATCATACGAGTACTCTTTTACTTGGGGATTAAAAGCCCATGAGTTAGGTGAGATTGGGCCTAGAGACCTTTCCCCGAAACTTTCTTTATTGATTGCATAGGTTAAGGCTTGTCTTATTGCCTTTTCAGAAAGTAATGAGTCTTGGGTGTTAAAAAAAAGTACGACGGCCTGATTTTTATCAGAGCTTGTAACAACTTCTGCATTTTTCCAAGTATCAAACGGTTGTGGATGCAATAAGCCCTGAAGATTATCCACCTCTCCCAGTTTATATGCGAGTTTGGTTCTTTCGATAGTCGGATAAAACTTGAATATTTTTTTGTCTTTAGCAGCGTTAACAAGAGTGATTGTTTCTACAAAGCTTCCTGAAACCAAAATATTTTCGACTTTCCATTCTCCTACTCCAAGTAGGCCTTTTCTAAAAGTTGGTTTTGAGACCGCTGCGGGGAAAGGCACGTAAGGTTCTTTGAGTTTAAAAATGATTGTTGACGCGTCTGGTTTTTCGATTTCTACATCGGAAAACTCGTAAAGCAGGCTTTGGCTCTCGACCGTTTTTCCGTCCTGCCAAAGCGTGTCTTTTTTAAGATGGAAAATCCAAGTTTTCCCTTTATCGGGTGTTTCCCATGAAGAGGCCAGGCTGGGTTCGATTATGCCCTCTTCCCCGGTCTTGGTCAGACCATCGCTGACCAAGTCTAATATCTCTTCGGGTAAATTGTCTGAATGGTAGCGACCCATTACGCCAATCCTTTCTGTTTTCCCCTTGAGCATTGTTAAGCTAATTAGTCTGGCTAGAAAAAATATGGCAATGCCCATGATTATTCCAAGAAAAATTAGACCTTTGAAGCGAGAAAGATAGGCAAAAACCAGTCTAAGAGAAAAGCGAAAGCTTGCCATAAAATAAATTTTTATAGGGTTACCGAAAGAATTGAGAAAATCAGAAAGAGACCGGATAGGATAAAGGTCAATCTGAATACTACCTTTTCAAGGCCTCTTCTGGTAAAGGAAGGGGTAGATCCGCCCCCCCCTCGTGCAAATCCCGTTCCACGAGACTGAAGAAGAATGAGAACGCAAAGACTAATCGAAAGAAATATTTGGAATATTAGTAAAATTGAACTCATATAACAGTATTATATATTAAATCATTTAACCAACCAATAAATGAAGGAATTAATAAGAGAGAGGATAAAAGAGAAACCTACAAATGCTAAAAATTCGTGGAAATTGAGGGCGGGAATGTCTATCCACTTACTTGAGACTCCTGCGAAAATAAAGGCAATAATTTTAAAATCTTTGATAATTAAAGTCACTATATATAAAACGACAGCGGACGAAACCCATCTGAAAAGACCGAAGGTTACAAGATTAAGGGGAAGTAGTAGGAGGTTGATAATGGGTTTTGCGAGAAGAAACGTTCCTGTTAGTGCGGCCCCTGCGACTAGTAAAGTAAATATCCCTTTTTCAAATATCATTCCCGAGGCAACTTTCGATATGGCCCAAAGAGAGAAAGTGTCGATAACATAGTGGCGGAGTATGCGTTTCATATTATTTTAAGTATATCCATAAGTATATCAATGGGTTAAGACTGAAAACAAGACATAATCAACATCCGATGTTGTTTAAATTGGAATATCGGGAAACATGTTATAATGTTTTTATGCCGATTAGAAAAACCCCAATAGTTACAGATCAAATTTATCATGTGTTTAATCGAGGAATTAATAAGCAACCCATATTTTTTACGAAAAGAAATTATCTGAGAGCTTTGGACACTATTAAATACTATCGTTTCTACAAACCACCACTTCCGTATTCAAAGTATATTAAGCTTACAGATAACATTAAAAACTTGTTAAAAGAAAGTATCAGAAGTGTAGAAAAAGGTGTTCATATTATCTCTTATACTTTGATGCCCAACCACTATCATTTTTTGCTTAAACAGTTAAAAGACGGTGGCATTAATAATTTTATTAGAAATTTTCAGATAAGTTATACAAAATATGTTAATAAAAGATTCGACCGTACCGGAGCCCTAATTCAAAGTCAGTTTAAGGCAGTCCTAATAGAAGACGATGAACAATTAATGCACATTAGCAGGTATATCCACCTTAACCCACATACATCGTTTGTGGTCAAAGATCTGAAAGAACTTAAAAGTTATCCTTGGTCTTCGCTAGCAGAATATTTAGGAGTTGCAAAAAATGGTTTTTGCTCAAAAGATATAGTCCTCTCACTTTTTAAAGAGAAAGATATTTACTGGAAATTTATAGCGAATCAAGCTGACTACCAGAAGAGATTAGATAAAATTAAACATTTAACTCTTGACTAACTCACCCCGATGTTAAAACGTAATCAAAATCGGATTTTGTCTGAATGGGAATATCGGGTTCAAACGAGCAACAATTCTCTTTGCACTAACTTGTGATGGTAACGGCGGGCGAAGCGGTGGGCTTCGTCGCGGATTCTTTGCAAAAGATTTTTAGCGGGAATATTAGGAAGCCTTAGTTGGATAAAAGAAAGTCGATTGTCTTTGAATTGAGGGATTACCAGAGTTTCAAATCTTTTGGCAAGTCCGAGAACAGGAATTTCGTATTTTTTCAGTTCTTCCCAAAAAACTCTTACCTGAGTTTTTCCGCCGTCAACCAAAATTAAATCCGGCATTCCCCACCCTCCTGAAGACGCATCAAAATATTTACTCCTTCTTTTGATGGTTTCTCTTAATGACGATAAATCATTCCCTTCTGTCTGACTAATTCTGAAATGTCTGTAAAGGGATTTTTCCGGTTCACCCATTACGAAAGTAGTCATTGAAGCCGTCGGACTTGAACCGGCTAAGTGGGCTATATCGTAACATTCAATACGCCGAATTTTTCTGGGAAGGCTAATATATTGGTATAAAATTGTTTCAAGAGAATTTATCTCATTACGCCTGATATCTTCGATGAAATTGGGATTTTTCAAAAATTCGTTGATCGGTGTAATTGGTTGAGTAATATAATCAAGTTTCTGTATCTGATCGCGAACAACTTTTGCATTTTCGAAATCCTCTTTTTTAGAATAAATCTCCATTTCTTTTTTAAGTGATTTCCTAATATAATGAAGGCCACCCGAAAGAATTTTTCTAATCGCTCCTATATTTTTTTTGTAGATAGCCATATGGCCTTTTTTAAGTTTTTCGTCTTTAATATTTTCGATGTAGTTTGGACAGGGATAGCATAACCCAATTTGACTATAAAGACATTCTTTATTACCGATTTTGTGCTCGGCATAGGGGAAAAGAGGGCGTAACATTTTTAAAACGCTTTTGACGTTTCTTGATGACGGATATGGACCGAAGAAAAAGGTCCCGTCTTTCAAGTCAGCTTTTCTAGCAGTCAGTACTTGGGGGTATTTTTCTTTGGTTATTTTTATATATAGAGGGTGTTTGTCGTCTTTGAGCTGACTATTATAAATCGGTTGTAGTTTTCTGACTAGATTTGCTTCAAGTAGAAGCGCTTCTAGTTCTGAAGAAACCTTAATAATTGAGCAGTATTTTGCCTCTCGAATCATTCTTGCGGTTTTCGAAGACAAATTTGTAAGGAAATACGAAGCGACTCGATTTTTTAAATTCAGAGCTTTGCCGATGTATATTGGTCTTTCCTCTTTATTCCAAAATATATATACACCCGGATTTTGAGGTATTACTTTTATTCGAACTTCGCGAAGACCTTGCCTGCTAGGGCGGGGATGAAGCGAAGCAGCGAGCAAACTTGTCCGAAGGAATACCCTGCCTGAAGCGAAGCGCATGGCAGGGTAGTTTATGCTATTTTTATTAACCTTTATTTTTTTTAAGGAATCTAACATTTGATAGTTTGAATTTTTGCTTTAGTAAAATTTCAAAAATTCTAATGTGCGTAAGTCTAATATAAGTAAAAATGATTATTATTATTAAAAGGAAAGCCAAAGTCAGAATCTGTGAAATTATACTCTGATTTTTATTTGTAGGGATAAAAATCTCTGATCTATATGCATTGATCGAAACTAGCGTAGGCGCTTTTTTGGCAAGGAGTCCGTAAGGAATTTTAAAAGAAGTCTCAAAATTTGCAAAAGGAGGGAGTTGGGGTATGTAGTTTGAACTCACCACCTTATCATCAAAAATTATTTGAGGAATGAGGTCATAAACGGCTACCGGGCCGGGATTAGAAATCGTGATTTTTACATTTTTAGAAAAAAGAAAAAAGTTTTTAGGAAAAGAGGCTTGAATAGTAACACTCGACGTTCTTTTATTCGGAAGTTCACCGAATGAAACGAAAACGTCTTTTTGAGGATCATCTCCGAGCTTGTAGGAGCCGGCAGAATAGGGAGTAAAGGCATTTTTGCCGTGGATGACAAATGCGAAATGTCTGAGATCAAGTTTATTGAAATAATCTACTCCGCTTGTCGAGCCCCAAGTCGGGTCAACCGGTATCCATGTGGCGCGCGATGCATCCCAATATTCTGGCCAGGCGTGGAGGACGTCGGATACGAACGAGAGGGGTTGAATTTTTGGATTTTCAGAGTAAGCATAGCCGTTAATTTCTCTTGCAGGAATTCCGTTGGCTCGGGCAAGAGCTATGAAAAGGTCCGTAAACTCGGTACAGATCGCGTTTCTTGGGTTGGCGAGTGCCTTTTTAGCCCCATACCTTTCTGCTTCGGGTTTCACTCTTTCAAAGTCATAGACAAGAGTTTCGGTTACGTATTTATATATCTCTTCGGGAGTTTTTAAAGTCTTTGCGAGTTCATAGATCCCGGGATCTTCCGTTTGCCATACGTCTTGGGACTTGGTGTTTTCGAGAAGAGTGCTTGACGTGGGTTGAATAAACTTCCTAGGTTTTGAAAAGATTTGGACAAAGCCTTTAACTTTAACCAGCTTTTTCTGGCGGGGTGAGAAGGAAAAGACCGTAATCCAGTTGCCGCCACTATCTTGATAAATATTTACCGGTTTGGGGTCAATACTCTCGTAAAACATCTTTTGAGTTGACGTGTCGGGTGGTATGGCAATTTCCAATTGCGTTTTTTTATTTGAAGTGTTCTCCAGGTGATAGTTTAGAGTGAATGAAAATACCTGATATTTACCAAAACCGACCGAAATTCCGCTTGTCAAATCTTCTTTTTGGAAAATAAAAATTTTTCTATCGTTTTCCTCTTTCACCTCTCTTGCGTCGGGGGCAATATAGGCTTCCTCTCCAAAAGATTTTGGAGTCGATAGTAAAACTTTATATGTAGTGAAGGATTGCGGATTTGCCAACTTGGGGATAAAGACCTCCCAGACGTCGCCCGTTTTGGTTGCAAGTGAGTCTTCTTCGTAGGTTATTATAAAAGTTCGAGTCTTTCCTATCCCGGGAAGAGTATCTTCAAAATCGACCCTTAGTTTTGTGCTGTCCGCATCAGTCAACTGAAATACAGAAAGCTTTTTTCCCTCCTCGAAAGCCTTTATATTTTTTGGTTTTCCGCCTGAAATGTTCAGAGTATAACTTTTGGCCAATAGTTGGGATGTTGAATTTTTTATGGTTATGGTATTGGTAACTTGAGTTTTTCCAGTCTCCTCCACCTTGTATTCTGCAAATGTCGTGACCGAAAAGTCATTTATTGCATAAGCAATTTTTTGTGATTGAGAGAATAAAAAAAGGAAAATTAGAAAAAAGAGAACTCTCTTAAACATTAGGAAAGTATAACAGTTTTAAGCGTTCTTGAGGAATGCACCGGTATATGATTTTGCTTCCCTTTTGACGTCGTCTAAACTCCCTTGAGATACGATATAACCGCCCGCCTCTCCTCCTTCGGGACCAAGGTCAATTATCCAATCAGCTGAAGCTATTACGTCAAGATTGTGTTCGATGGTAAAGACGCTGTTACCTTTTGCGACCAAGAGTTTTAGGACTCCGAGGAGTTTCTCTACATCTGCGAAATGAAGTCCTGTTGTAGGTTCGTCAAGGATATAAACAGTTTTCCCTGTTGCTTTTTTAGTCAATTCGGAGGCCAATTTTACTCTTTGGGCTTCACCCCCTGAAAGAGTTGTCGCCGATTGTCCAAGTTCAATATAACCAAGGCCCACGTCCTCAAGCGTTTGCAGTTTTGAAATAATTCTCGCATGTGAATGGAAAAATTCAAGAGCCTCGGAAACGGTTAAATCAAGTACGTCGGCGATATTCTTACCCCTGTAACTTACTTCCAGGGTTTGGCTATTATATCGTTTTCCCTGGCAGACGTCACAAGTTACCCATATGTCGCTCATGAACTGCATTTCTATTTTTATTTGCCCCTGACCCTCACAAGCTTCACAACGCCCGCCTTTGACATTAAAAGAAAATCTTCCTTTTTTAAAACCGAGGGTTCGGGATTCGCGGGTTTGGGAAAAAACTTCTCTTATTAAATCAAAGACCTTTGTGTAAGTTGCCGGATTACTTCTCGGCGTTCTTCCGATTGGAGATTGATCGATGAGTATTACTTTATCGACTTTTTCCAGGCCTTCAATGCCTTTATGAAGACCGACGTCTCCCCTAAACCTGGAATTTAAATTTTTCTCAAGCACCGTGTAAAGCGTTTCAACAAGAAGCGTAGATTTTCCACTGCCGGAAACTCCGGTTATTACCACAAACTTACCCAAAGGAAAAGCTACATCGATATTTTTTAGATTGTATTGAGAACAGCCTTTTAGTATAAGGGATGAGTTTTGATGATTGAAGATCGAGGGTAGATTTTGAAGATCGGAATTTGAAATCTGACTTCCTGCTCCGGTGTTCCATTTTCCGGCTTCTATCTTTCTTCTTCCGCTCAAAAACTGGCCGGTTATAGATTTGGGATTTTTAGTGATGTTTTCCGGAGTGCCGATTGCGACGGCTTCTCCGCCGAGTTTTCCTGCGCCAGGTCCAAAGTCGATAACATAGTCAGCAGATTTTATTGTTTGCGCGTCATGTTCAACGACTATTACCGTATTACCCAAGTCTCTTAGTTTTTTCAAAGTGTCGATAAGTCTATTGTTGTCTTTCTGGTGAAGGCCGATTGTCGGCTCATCGAGTACATATAAAACTCCGGTTAGACCAGAACCGATTTGGCTTGCAAGGCGGATTCTTTGTGCTTCTCCTCCTGACAAAGAACCTGCAGAACGATTGAGCGTGAGGTATTCTAGACCTACAGATAGAAGAAAATTTAGCCTTTCTTTTATCTCTTTTAAAATGAGCTGTCCAATTTCCTGCTCTCGAGAGCTAAGAATGGTTTTATCAATTAAATTATCAATCCATTCCAAAGCCTCTTTAACCGAAAGTGACGAAGCATCGGAAATAGATAAATTGTCAATAGTTACGGCAAGCGCTTCCTTTTTTAACCTTGCTCCTTTGCACTCGGTGCATGGAGTTTCACGCATGTATTTCTCAATCTCGCTCCTTACATAGTCTGATTCTGTTGACGCGTGACGGCTTTCAAGTTCGGCTATTATTCCCGGGAATTGTTCGTAAATAAAAGTGGAGCGGCCAAACCTGTTTGTGCCTTCGACTCTATATTCACGATTTCCTCTTCCGAAAAGGATCAGGTTTTTCTGTTCTTGGCTAATGTTCTTAATAGGAATTCTGGGGTCGATTCCATGTTCTTGGCAAACCGTCAGAATAAGTCTTGAGTACCAGGTGTTGTGTTCAAAAATGTTTGAAAAGGGTAGGATGCCTCCTTCGGTTATGGAAATTTCTTTTGAGAAAACGCTTTCTGCGTCGACTTTGAGAATCTTTCCTATACCGTTACAACTGGGGCACGCGCCGTGTGGGGAATTAAAAGAAAAAGTTCTCGGCTCAATTTCGGGGATTTGGATATTGTCGATTGGGCACGCGAAACGCTCGGAAAAAAGATGGTCATTAAAGCTTTTTGGCGTTTCCGGCATTTCCAGTGATTTATCCAAAATCTCGCTTACTTTAACAAGGCCCTCCGAAAGTTTTAAAGATTTTTCCATGGAGTCCGTAATTCGAGTTTTCAGATTTTCATTGAAAATTTTGTCTTTAAAATCGCCTAAGCTAAGGGAAATTTTATCTACAACCGCTTCGATTGTATGCTTGTTGGTTTTTATGAGAACCAGATTCTCGGAGACGTCTTTGATATACCCGTCTATTCTGACTTGCCTAAACCCCTTTGCTTTGAGATTGTCAAAAAGCGATGAAAATTCGCCCTTTTTGTCGATAACTATTGGGGATGAAATCATGAATCTCGCAACCTTTTTTTCTTTTGCAATATTTTCCAAGAGCGCTAAAACTGAATTTGTGATTTCGTCAAGTGACTGTCTTGATATTTCCCTGCCGCATATCGGACAGTGAGGATGGCCGATTCGTGCAAATAGAAGTCTTAAATAATCGTAGATTTCGGTTACGGTTCCGACCGTTGACCGCGGATTTTTGGAAGTTGTTTTTTGGTCGATCGAGATTGCCGGGGACAGCCCTTCGATTGCGTCTACGTCCGGCTTTTCCATTATGCCGAGAAATTGCCTTGCATAGGTAGAAAGAGATTCGACATAACGCCTTTGGCCCTCGGCATAAATCGTGTCAAAAGCCAAAGAACTTTTTCCGCTGCCCGATACACCCGTAAAAATAACGAGTTTATTTTTCGGGATGTCAACATCGATATTCTTGAGATTATGTTGGCGTGCCCCCCTGATTCTGATTGTATTTTCCATTGACTATAACCGCGGAGTAAGCCGTGGTACAATGGATTATATCATGCAACCGCTTGACCTTTTACCAAGAGGACAATTTACTCCCCTTAATGAAATCTCGATTTTGGGTTTAATTGCCGCCTTTGTTCATATTGTTTTAATCGTTGCCTCTGTCCTTTTTGTTTTTAATCTTTTATTTGGAGGAATAAAGCTTATTATCTCGGGCGGAAATAGGGAAAAATCGGAAGAATCAAGGCGTCAGATAGTCAATGCGTTTATTGGGGTTTTTATTGTTTTTATAACCTGGGCACTATTAGGATTTTTAAGCCAATTTTTCGGAATAGACCTTCTCAGCTTTGAAATTCCAACTCTTTGATTTTATCACGAATTTCAGCCGCTAGTTCGAAATTCAAATCTTGTGCAGCGAGGGACATTTCGCGGCGAAGTTTTATAACCAACCTTTTTCTATCCATCGGTGTTAGCGAGTCTAAATCTATGTCGGGAAGCCTGGAATAAGTTTTTTCAGTCTTTTCGAAAAGCTTATCAAGTGTTGATTCTTCCTCTTCTTCAACGAGCCTTTTCCTTATTGGTTTGGTGATCGAAGTTGGTTTAATGCCGTATTCTTTGTTCATTTTGATTTGATAATCACGCCTTCTTTCGACTTCGGCTATCGCCCTTTGCATCGAGCCGGTTACCTTCTCTGCGTAAAGAATAACCTTCCCTTCTATATGCCTTGCAGCCCGTCCCATCGTTTGTATCAGAGAAACTTCGCTCCGTAGAAATCCTTCTTTGTCTGCGTCTAAAATTGCGACTAATGAAACTTCCGGAAGATCAAGACCCTCTCTTAATAAGTTCACGCCTACTAAAACGTCGTACTTTCCTCGCCTTAAATCATCTAAAATATCACTTCTTTCAAGTGTCGCCACATCGGAATGAAGGTAATGAACATTTAGACCCTGTTCAATTAAATACTGGCTTAAATCCTCAGCCGTTCTTTTTGTTAAGGTTGTAACGAGTACACGTTGCTTTTTCTTACTAACTTTTTTTATTTCTTCAATTACATCTTTTACCTGGGTTTTAATTGACCTTATTTCAATTTCCGGGTCGGGTATACCTGTGGGGCGAAGAAGTTGCTCGACTATGCCGTCTGCGGCAAATAGACTAGTGTCTGATGCTCTATTTGATTTTTTTCTGTAGACCGTAGTCTCTTGACCGTAAGCTTGTTTTGCCATTCCCATTTCCCACTCCGAAGGGGTCGCGCTGGTTGCGATAAAACCTGGAATTCTGCGCATGAATTCTTCGAATTTTAGGGGGCGATTGTCAAATGCTGCCGGGAGACGAAATCCATAATCAATTAAAACTTCTTTTCTGGCCATGTCGCCGTTGTACATTCCCCTTATTTGGGGAAAAGTTATATGGCTTTCGTCTATAAAAGTAAGCCAGCCGTTTTTGTAAGGTTCATTGAAATAATCCAGAAGCGAATACGGCGGGTCCCCCGGACTTCTACCGTCAAAATATCTTGAATAGTTTTCAATACCTTTTACATATCCGACTTCCGCAATCATTTCAAGATCATATTTAACTTTATTTTGGAGTCTGTATGCTTCAAGCTCTTTGCCTTTCTTTTTAAAATAAGCGACTCTTTCGGCCAAATCATGTTCAATTTTGGTAAAAACGTCCTTATTTTTTGTAGGATCTGTTACATAGTGTTTTGCAGGATAAAGAACGAATTTTTCTATTTTTCCTTTTCCATTTTCCTTTTTGGAGCCAGACACGGGGTCAATAAATTTTACATTTTTTATGACATCTTGCCCAATTTCGAGTCGCACTCCCTCGTCCTGATAGGAAGGGTAAATGTCAATGGTGTCCCCCATCACCCGGAAGGTACCCCGATGGAATCCGAAGTCGCCTCTTTCGTATTGCAGATCAATGAGTCTATTGATAATCTGATCCCTCCCAATTTTTACTCCTTGTGAAATTTCAAAGACAAAATGTCCGTATTCTCGGGGAGAACCGATATTGTATATGCAAGAGACCGATGCAACGACTATGGTGTCGTGTCGAGTTAAAAGATTTGTGGTAGCTGCGAGACGCAGCTTATCGATGAGCTCGTTAATATCAGCATCTTTTTCAATATATGTGTCGGTTGAAGGGATGTAAGCCTCTGGTTGGTAATAGTCATAGTATGAAACAAAAAAAGAAACCGCATTTTCAGGAAAAAAATCACGAAATTCCTGATAGAGCTGTGCTGCCAGAGTTTTATTGTGAGAAATGATGAGCGCAGGCTTTTGCAGGCGCTCGATAACGTTGGCGATGGTGAACGTCTTTCCCGAACCAGTCACTCCCAGAAGGACTTGGTAGTCAATTCCGTTTTTAACTCCCTCACAAAGAGAGTCTATTGCCTTTTCCTGATCTGGGATGGGTTTATAGTTTGACTTAAGTTTAAATTTATTCATATTCCGAAATATTACCATAAATTGCCACTTGACCCCAGTACTACACTTACTTGCTCCCGAAAACTACGTGTTCGCGTCGCAAGAGCGTGAGTACGGGGTCTGCGCCCCATTTGATGCGAAATTATCAAATTGGGGCTTGACATCTTCGGGTAAAGTTTGTACAAATAAAATACAAAGATAACTAATAGCTAATGACTAATTACTAATAACTAATTTATGGCACCGGTAATTTATCAAAGACAGCGTCAGATTTTAGATTTTATCAGACAGTATATACAATCTACCGGTTCTGCCCCTACTCTTAAAATAATTGCGAATGCTTTGGGCGTTTCTTCTTTGGCGACCGTACACGAGCATCTTACTTCCTTAGAAAATAAAAAGTTAATAAGAAGAAAGCCCGGTAAAAGCCGTTCGATAGAGTTGGTCAACGTTGATAGCGAATATTCACAGGAAGGTATTGAAGTGCCAATTTTAGGTTATATCGCAGCCGGAGCACCGATTGAGCCATATACCGACCCTAATGCAAGTTTTGCGATACCATCTAATTTTGTTTCAGGAAAAAAACGTACTTATATACTTCAAGTAAAAGGAGAATCGATGATAGAGGAACAAATTCGTGATGGCGACTATGTAGTTATCGAGCAGGCAGAGGATGCGGTAAATGGAGATATTGTGGTAGCGCTACTTGATAACGGTATGGCTACACTCAAGAGATTTTTCAGGGAAACGACAAGAATTAGGCTGGAACCAGCCAACGCCAAGATGAGCCCCATTTTTGTAAAAAACGTAAAAATTCAGGGTAAGGTTGTGGGTCTTATCAGAAAGTACTACAAAAACTAAAAATCTCTTAAGTCGGAAAGTAGGTTACTCCCGGTCATGCTCGTTGGAGTTGGTAAACCTAAAAGATTAAGTATGGTGGGTGCGACGTCGGCGAGTATTCCGGTACGAAGCTTGTAGGATTTACCCAGAAGTTGATGCGAGATTGCGATGAAGGGGACCCGGCTTGTTGAATGTTCGGTGTCTATTTCGTTAGTGTCACGGTTTATTAGTTCTTCGGCGTTACCGTGGTCAGATGTAATAATTAAAGCCCCTCCATATCCCAAAATAAAATTGCTAAGTTTTCCGATACATTCGTCCACGACCTCAACAGCTTTTACGGTTGCTCCGATATTTCCTGTATGCCCCACCATGTCGGGGTTGGGAAAGTTGACAACTACAAATTTATAATCGGAAATAGACAATTTCTTTAGAAGTGTTTCTGTGAGTTCGTAAGCGCTCATTTCCGGCTTCTGATCGTATGTCGGAACTTTTGGTGAGGGTATGATTACTCTTTCTTCAAGGGGATATTCTTTTTCCCTTATGCCGTTAAAATAAAATGTGACAAATCTTTCTTTTTCACTCTCGGTGGCTTTAAGTTGTCTTAAACTTGAGGTCGCAATGACTCCCGATATGGGCATGTCGATGATCTCCGGAGGAAATGCGGGTTTTGCTCCCGCATCCGTGATCGGTTTACCGTATTCCGTCATTGTTACAAAATATAGGTTTTTAGGTAATACGCCTCTATCAAACGGTTCTTGAGATTTGGGGGACTCTTGACTAATATGCGTTTTTTGGTATTTAACCAGGTAAGGGTCGTAATCAAAAACTATATTTGCTTTACTAAAATCTTTAAATACGAAGGTTTTTGTTAGCTGTCTGGGCCTATCTATTCTGAAATTAAAAAAAACGACCGCGTCGTTATCAGAAATTACGCTAAGAGGCTTTCCATCTTTATTCGTTATTACCGAAGGATCTATGAATTCGTCGGTTTTTCCTTCCGAGTATGATATGTCGATTGCTTCTTCAGGTTCTTTGACAAGGTTACCTTCTCCTTTCATTAGGGCAAAATAGGCTTTGGCGGTTCTATCCCAACGCTGATCACGATCCATTGCCCAATACCTTCCCGTTATGGTGGCTATTTTGCCTACCGCTTCCTTTTTCAGAACTTCCCTTAAACGCATGAGATAAGTTTTAGCGGCGGTTGGCGGCGAATCTCTGCCGTCGGTAAAAAGATGTAGGTAAAGCCTGTCAAATTTTAAAGTACGCGTTAAGCGGATTAGAGCAAAGAGGTGTTCAATATTGGAATGAACACCACCGGCGCCGAGAAGTCCCATAAAATGGAGGTTTGATGAAAATTTTTTGGCGTGTTCGATTGCGTTAGTCAGAATTTTATTTTCGAAAAAACTACCATCGGCGATGGCCATATTAATTCTTTCCAGATCCTGATAAACAATTCTTCCCGCTCCAAGATTTAAATGACCGGTCTCGGTATTTCCATCCTCAGCCCGAGGAAGTCCCACAGATTCCCCTGACGCTTCGAGCTCGGCATGCGGGTAAGATGCCCAGAATTTATCGAAATTAGGGGTATTTGCTTTGGTTATCGCATTACCGGGAGAGTCAGGCGCTATGCCCCAGCCGTCAAGTATAGCGAGTACTACAAATTTACATCGTTGGGAAGAATTCATTGTGCCTTTTGTTGCAGGAGTTCAGCCTCAATTGACAAAAGCCTATTGTATTTGACTACGCGTTCGCCTCGGTTCGGTGCACCAAATTTTGCATAGTCAGACCCGATTCCGACGGCAAAATCTGCTATAAACCAGTCATTGGTTTCTCCGCCCCTGTGGGATGTAATAATTTTCCAATTAGCTTCCTGAGAAATTTTTACGACCTTTAAAGTTTCAGTTATTGTTCCGACTTGATTGGGTTTGACTAGTATGGCATTACAGGAGCCCTCGCTTATTCCTTTTTCGACCCTTTCGAAATTGGTTGTGAGAAGGTCGTCGCCAACTACGACCAGTTGATCTTTAAAACTTTCTGATAATTTTTTCCACGATTCCCATGCGTCCTCATGAAAAGGATCCTCGATTTCGGCCAAGTGATACTGACTATTTATGTATTTGTAGTATTCTAAGAGTCCGTCGTCTGTAAGGGGTGCGGATTTGTCACGAATTGTATACTCTCCGTTTTTATAAAAAACGTTTGCCGCTACATCAAGTCCGAAAAATACATCACGCCCGATTTGATAAGGCGTTTGTTTGACGGCTTCGTATAAAACTTCCAAGGCGTCGGCGTTGGTAAATAGATTGGGTGCGTAGCCGCCCTCTTCTCCGAAAGAATGAATCGCACCCCTTCTTTCCAGGTCTCTTCCCAATATTAGAAATATCTCAACGGCGCTCCTTAGAGAATCCGAAAAGGACTTTGAGGTTGCAGGGATAAGATGAAATTCCTGAAAATCTAAATTGCCGGCTCCGTGAAGCCCGCCTTCAATAAGTACAAAAACTGAAGACGGAATTCGAACTTCACCTTTGATGCCCACCCTTTTTGCCAGAGTGTTTATCCATAAATAAAGCGGTTGTTTTGTTGCAAGGCTTGCCGCTTTAGTTACGGCAGTCGAGACTGAAAGAATCGCGTTTGCCCCGTATTTTGATTTATTGGGAGTTCCGTCAAGCTCGATGAGTCGAGAATCAACTCTTTCCTGATCTGTTGCGTCTGAACCCCACACACCGGGGCCTAATACGTCATTTACATTGGCAACGGCCTTACTGACTCCCTTCCCTAGATATTTTTGTGCGTCGTTGTCCCTGAGTTCGAGGGCTTCATGGGTTCCTGTTGAAGTTCCGCTTGGAACTGAAGCTACCGCAGTTTCTCCAGTATCTAGCTGACAGGCAGCCTCAACAGTCGGAATGCCGCGGGAGTCAAGGATTTGTCTTGCCCAAACTTTTTGAATTTTAGCCATAACTTTATTTTATATTAACTACTAATTTAGAGCTTATCAACCACCTCTTTTTCTGCTTCCATTATTACTTTTCGGGTTGTATTGACCGCGTCAGGATTCACCGAGATAGAAGTTATTCCGTATTTAACCAATTTTTTAACCAAATCTTCGTACTCAGATGGTGCTTGTCCGCAGATTGAGGAGGTTACGCCATGCTTGTTGCATTTTTTAATTACGCGCCTTAAGGACCAATTGACAACCGGAGATCTTTCGTTAAAGGCGCTGGCTACTTCGGCGTTATCACGATCGGTTCCCGTCAAAAGCATTGTCAGGTCATTTGAGCCTATCGACACTCCGTCAATTCCTACCTTAATAAATTCTTCGATCAAGATTACATTAGTTGGAATTTCGACCATCATCCAGAATTTAAAAGTGGTTGAGGCAAAAAGTCCTTCGGCAGCCACAAGTCTTCTTACCTGTGATAATTCTTCGGGTGATCGGACAAAAGGGACCATTAACCAAAGATTTTTATATTTATCCCGAACTTTTTTTATAGCCGTGAGTTCTAAGTTAAAAACGTCTGGACTGGCGATGTATCTGAAAGCACCTCGAAATCCAAGCATAGGATTGGGTTCGATCGGTTCCCAATTAGCTCCACCGGGAAGAGACCGATATTCATTGGTCTTGAAATCAGTGGCTCTATAGACTACTGGTCTGGGATAAAATGCTTTACAAAACGTTTCCAGATCGTTTGCGAGTTTCTCTACAAAATGACCCTGGGTTTTTTTCTTTATTGCTTCTTTGGGGTGAATCCCAATGTTTGCAATCATAAATTCGGCCCGTAAAAGCCCGACTCCGTCAACGTTTAATTTAGACATCTCTACCGCCAGCTCTTTTTCTGCCAGGTTGATGTAGAGTTTTGTTGCGGTTTTGCCTTTAATTTCCTCTTCAACTACCTCTTTTTTTTCTATTTTTATCTTCCCCCCGAGGTAAATAAGTCCTCTTTCTCCGTCAACAGTGACTACTGTTTCATCTTTCAATCGCTTGGTTGCCTCTTTGGTTCCGACAACGCAGGGTATTCCTAATTCTCTTGAAACGATGGCGGCGTGAGAAGTCATCCCGCCCTCGTCGGTTATAATTGCCGAGGCCTTTTTCATTGCAGGTACATAATCCGGTGAAGTCATCGGAGCGACCAATACATCTTTGTTTTTAACTTTATTAATTTCTTTTGGGCTAGAGAGAACTTTGACGGGGCCTGTTCCTATGCCGGGGCTTGCTCCTACTCCTGTTAATACGGGAACTTCCGCTATTTTTATTTTTTTATCGTCGGTTATATCGATGGTTACTTTTGTTTCTCCCGCTTTTCCTAGCGCAGTAACCGGTCTTGTTTGAACGATATATAGGTTTTGACCATCTTTGGCCCACTCTATATCTTGAGGAAAATAATAATGCTTTTGCAGGCGCTCGGCGAGTTTGGCCAATTTGATGATTTCATTGTCATTTAGTTTGGGTTTGTCGCTTAATCTTTCCGGAACACCGCTTTCTATGTTTTTTCCACCCTTTTTAATTAGCTGAATCTTCTGATCAGAAATCTCTTTTGAGAGAATTGAAAAGGTGTCTTTTTGAACGACATACCTGTCTGGAACAACAGACCCTTGGACAATCATTTCTCCCAGTCCCCAAACGGATTCAATTACGATTCTATCCTTATCACTTGTAACCGGATCTATTGAAAACATTACTCCGGAGACTTCTGACTGAATCATCTTTTGGACAATGACTGAAATTTTTACTTTTGAATGAGAGATTTTATTCTGTTCACGATAAAAAATTGCCCGTGCTGTAAAAAGTGACGCCCAGCAGTCTCTGACTGCGACTAAAAGATTTGCGTCACCCTTTACATTCAAAAAGGTTGCCTGTTGGCCGGCGAATGAGGCGCCTGGTAAGTCCTCGGCAGTTGCCGAAGATCGAACGGCAACCAGAGCCGATTTAAATATCCCCGACAGCTTCTTATAAGCTTGAATAACATCGCGGGAAACTTCTTCTGGAATTAGACTCGTTGTAATAATTTTTTCGATTCTTTTTGAGGCTTCTTGAAGTTGTTCGGCTTCATTGATGTCAGTTTTTTCTATGAGATCGTTAATTTTTTTGGAAATTTGGTTTTTTTCCAAAAAGGCATCATATGCGGAAACAGTTATTGCAAAACCAGGAGGTACAGGAAAACTTGCTTGTGTCATCTCGCCAAGATTTGCTCCTTTGCCCCCGACTGAAGGAATATCGTCTTTATCAATGTCTTTGAAGAATTTAATTAAGGGTTGTTGGGCAGCCATAATAAATAATGATACTAATAATTCGAATAATGCCAATGCATACTAATAGGTGCAAATATTATTTCGTAAGTAGGTAGCGGTAACGAAACCCGTATCGTAAAAATCGTCTTACGTCTTACGTAACCGAAACAGGCATCCTAACCCTAACCGCTAGACTATTTATTCGTATCCATTCGCAGCATTCGCATAAATTCGCAGATTAGCATTATACTAAACCACTATATCACAAAACCTTAGTTATAAATCAAGAAGCATATCGAGAATGAATTATTACCTAGACAACCTTTCTTTGAAATAATCTACCCAAGGGATTTCTAAAGGATCTTCATTATATAATTTTGCCAGGTAATATGAAATAAAAGATCCGAGAATAAATACTTCAAATAGCTGTTTTAACCTTGTATCCGAACGGGGGCTATAGAGAAGGTAGTCATAACCATTTTTGTTTACGACTTCAGATGTTATTTTATATCTTTTTTGGACTTTTTCCGAATAAAGACTCGAGTTAAAAAAAAGGAATTTAAGGCCCCCTTTAATTTTAGCAGGGTTTTTAAGGCCTTCCAATAAATGGTGGTTAAGCTCTGGAATATCAAAGAGTGTCGAAAAAGTCTTTGAATTTTCGTTAAATTGATTTTTTATAGCATGGGCTATGCCGTATAAATGCTCGGAAGCAATTATTACCGGAACATAGTTTTTAAGACTAGCTGCAAGTTTATAAGACAGATTTTTATCTGTATCGATATTTTCATGAAACTCCGTTAAGAATTCGTACATAGAGTTAATGGCCTCATCAATATCTTCTCTATCGATTGAAATGAATCCTAACTTATGAAATAAGGAAAAATAGGAGCCGATAGAATAGCCCAAAGACATTCGGGGTTCTTTTGAGGGATTATTTATTGGGTTAAAGATATAGGCAGGAATATTATCTTTTTTGGCTAGTTCGGAGAGTTTTCCTCCTGTTGTTATACAAAGAATTTTGGCATTTCTCTTCAAGGCGTCGAATGTGGCGTTAAGAGTTTCTTCCGTATTACCTGAGTAGGAATAGGATATGACAAGCGTATTTTTATTGACGTAGTTTGGAAGATGATACTCTGTATAAATTTCAATAGGGAGTCTTATTTTATCTACGATGAAAGAGTCTATGATTCTTGCGCCAAGAGCGCTACCTCCCATGCCGCTGACGACGACATTGTCAACGTTTTTATAATCTTCCGGGATATATAAAGTATCAATTTCTTCCCAAGCTTGCTTTAGTTGAAGCGGATAAGCGCGAATAGTATCTGCAACTAATTTATATTTTTGGTCAAGTAACTTTGCCTTGGACATAATTCATACTAGCCATTTATTCCTAAAATTTCAAGATAAAAAGTTAGTTTAGTAGTTTAAAAGATACATGAGCTTTGTTTATTTATAGGGTGAACTATTAAATTTAAATGATTCTTACTTAATATAAAATATTCAACTATTATGACACGATCGTTTAATTTTAGTTGATCGTAAATCTATCTAAAGCGTTTTATTTATAAGTCTGAGTGCGTTTTCCCTTGACCAGTGTTTGGGTAATAGATCCTTAGGAAGATGTGGGTCGGTTGATAAAGTTTCCACGTATATTTGAATAGCACTGGTAATAAGTTTTTTTCTTTTGTAATTTTTGGCTCGCGATGCAACCTTTATTTTATTTACTACTTTTTCGTAATTTTTATTTATCTTTTTTAAATCCCATATTTTTTCAACTAAAGGCATAATTTTCCCGGCTAAAATCTTTTTTGCAGAAAGCACAAAAACACTATCACCCAAACCGTGAAGTTCGAGGAACTCCCGTAAATCCTCTTCAAAATGGTAAGGGTTTATCCATACAGATTTTTGCATCATTCCAAAACCTAACTCGATAAGCTTTGTTCTTAGCAGATCCCTCGCCTTTCTTTGTTTTTCCGGAATATCAAATACTGCAATCATGAAATATCCATCCCATTTTTGATTTTTATAATGCAGCCTAAATTTCCTTTTTAATTTTTTATTACCGGAAGAGGTAAGTATAAGGTACGCTCTACCGTGTTCATCAACTTTTCTTTCTATATCCCCGACGGAAAGCATATCCGAAACCTCTGTCAAGTAGCTGGTTTTCTTATATCTGGAAGGTATAAACCCGTATCGATTTTGCATTGCCGAAGGCAAAAATCCTCCTACCAGGCGAACTTCATCGAATAATTCACCGGAAAAAGCAGCGCTAATTAGAATATAATCCCTCAACCTCAAAAGTTTTCCCACTCAACTTTTTTACTACGATCGTTATTTAAAAGTTGATCGTAATATTAATAATACCACGTCAGAGTAACCGATGTTGTAAATTAGTGAAGATCCTAAGTTGTTTATGATACTATGTCTATTATTCGATCCAGAATCCTGTGGTTATTTGAGGCAATAATGCCATTAAAAAAATTTCTGTTCAAACTCTTACCTCTCGAGTCAGTTATTAACGCACCTGCTTCTTGGGCTACAAATAAGCCGGGTGCAAAGTCATGCCATTTTGGAGGATTACTTAAGTTTACGTATGCTTCTATTCCCCCTTGGGCAAGCCAGCAAAGGCCTGTATTTTCATCGGACAAAGACCTCAGTCTATATGTCTTTTTACCGATTTCTGATAGCCTTTTGTAAGCGTTCTCATAGTTTTCTCTATTACGATGGTATAAGGGAAGATAGCAAAATATAAAGGAATCCTCCAGTTTTTGGATTGAAGATACTTTTATACTTTTTCCGTTTAAAAAACTTCCAGTACCTTTTGCGGCACTAAATAGACTTTCTTCGAAGGGCCTATAAACAACCGAAACAAGGAGCTCGTTTTTATATTCCAAGGCCATTGAGAAATTCCAAAGAGGAATGCCTCGTATATATTCTTTTGTGCCGTCCAAAGGGTCAATAATCCAGCGAAAGTCAGAAAGTTTGTTTATTTCACCTTTTTCTTCGGACAGGATACTATGATCAGGAAAATTTCTGGTTATCTCGTTGATCACAAATTTTTCCGAAGCCAAATCCGTAGAAGTTACTATGTCTTTTCGATCTTTATATTTAACAATCCTGACTTTCTTTTGCTCTTTAAGAAGTATTTTTCCCGCTTCTTTTGCTAATTTTGTAGAAAATTCAAGAAAATCAATTAAATTTTGTTTAGAAAGCATTATTAGAAATCAGTCTCTTTTAATAATATCTTTAACCAAACTGGTGCCTTTTTGGAAAAGAGATTCTGCTTTAGTTTCTGAATCACTTTCGGTAAAAATCCTGAACTCGGGTGCATTTTGGGAAGAACGGAAAAGAATCCATGTTGTTTGGTCGAGCCACATTTTTAATCCATCTCTTTCATCTATCTTGATTGCTTTAAATCTTGATTTAGCTTCCTTTAAAATAACGTCTTGCTGTTCCCATTTATATTGAATTTTATCCTTAAAAGAGTAAAACTTAGGTAACTCCGAAATAAGTTTACTTAAGGATTTGTTTTTCTTTTTCAATATGTTTAAAAGTTTAATCGTTGTCGAACCACCATCTCTTGTCATTAATATTTCAGGGAAAATACATCCACCGTTTGGTTCAAATCCAATGGCGCTACCTGTCGTTTTCATCTTTTCTATAACATAAGGTGCTCCTACTTTAGTGCGATAAACCTTTTTTTCTAAATGGTCAACAACTTGTGAAGTACTTATTGGCGTGACTACGGAATCGCCTTTTATATATTTTGCAATCAAAGTTGCGGAATAATCCCCGGGTATAAATTCAGAATTTTCGTCAACAAAAACTACCCTGTCGCCATCAGCGTCGTAGCCTATGCCAAAATCCGCTTTCTCTTTTTTAACCGTCATTATCAATCCCATCATGTCAGGTTTATGCTCCGTGTCTCTTGCGTAAAACTCTCCCTGTATAGTTGTATTTTGCTCAATGACATTAATTCCGAGCCTTTTTAGTACATATGGCATCGTGTCAGATTGTGCTCCATCGCCTGCGTCCACAACTACTTTCCAGTTAGGGAAACTCCCGTTTGCTAATTTAACCAACATTTCTAGATATTCGTCTTTTGCGCGATTTTCGTTATGGATTTCGTATTCTTCACCTTCCTTAAATATAACTTTGTCTTTTAAAGAAGCATAAATACTTTCGATTTCTTTCTCGTGCTTTTTTAGAATTTCTTCGTTAAAAGCAAAAAATTTAATACCATTTAAATTTGCTTGAATATGACTTCCAGAAACCATAATTGAAGATGAGTAATAATCACTTACAAGAAGTACAAAGCACATAGAAGGAACAGAAGTGGCTCCCTGGTCATAAACTTCTCTTCCCTCGTTAGTTAGTCCAGCTTCAATAGCCTCTTTAATACGGGGACTTGAACCTCTTGGATCCATTCCAGTTGCAACCGCGCCTTCTTCTCCGTTTTGAGTTAGAAATTTTGCGAAAGTTCTGCCGATGTCAAAGCAAAACTGGTTAGTAAAAAGTTTTTCCGAATCGCCTCTAATTCCGCTTGTGCCGAATAATCCTCTTGTCATCAAATTTATTCTAATTTGGTTGCAATAATAAAATCAAGTAAATCACTTAAGTTTCCTTGAGAAGTTTTGGATCTTACATCTGCTTCCGCCAATAAAGAAATAAGATTAGTTAATTGGAGATTAGTGAATTTATTTGCTTGGACTTTGAGTTTAACGATTCTCCACTCCGGATATGTCATACTTTTGGAGTCTACTTTTATCCAATATAAGTCTCTAACCTGCTTTGCCAAAAGGGAAAAAACAAATTCTAAAGGTTGCGTTTTTACAATTTCATGAAGAAGCAGAAGTGAATTTCTTGCATTTCTTGGATAAAAAGAATCCAAAAACGACCAGATTAATTTTGGAAGTTTGAATTCTTCGACTTTATCTACTTTAGGTAATGAGTTGATAAATGTTTCCGTAATGGTTCCGGGGTGATATATAATTAAAGTTGTATCTAATTTATCGGCTTTTAGCTTCATAAATTTTCTAACGACCGCCCCTAAAAAAGTGATATTTTCGACGACAACCAGCTTTTCTTTTTCAAATAATGAATCAACAACCAAAGCTTCTGGAATGCTTCGGGCTGACGTAATTCTTTTGACATCCCAACCCCTTTTCTTTGCTTCCTTAATGAAAGTTAAAAGTCGTTCATAACTTTCCAATGTATTATCGCCGTGGAGAACAATTATTTTCATTAGAGTAATTTAATTCAACGATTTTTAAACGGTCGTTCTAAAACAGTTGAACGTTGATAATGAGCGAAAAGTTCCTCTACCCTGTCGTGGAAATTTCTCTTGCCGCGCCTTCTTATATGCGGCAGTAAACTTCCTGAAAAATTTTTGGGAATATGGGCTATTTCGTGAAGTAATATTCTATCTTTTTCGCGCTCAGATAAATTATCAAATTTTTCACTTAAAACCTCAATTATATATGCCGGCTTTTGCTTAAGGGCAAGTTGCCAAATTTTTGACAGACCCCAGATTCTTGCATAAGCCCTTGATGAAGAATTTAGCGAACGGAAGCAATATAGCGAAGAAGTTTTTACCCACTCTAGATTAAGTGATTTCTTTAAATGAAGTACCCTTTTTTTGATATCGGGAGCTGATTTCCACTCCACATTTACCCATTTTTTTCTTCGCATACATTATAATTACTAAACGGTTATATGGTATGGTAATTCTGACTAATTATTAACAACCTAACCATTTAGCCATGTAAATATTAAGCTATTATTCGTGTCGCGTTAAGTTATTTTATAAACTTCCGCGCCTTCTTTAAGTTCCTGACCAACCTTTAATCCGACGACGTCTCCTTTTTTGGCGTTTTCTATCTGGTTGTGCTCGATTTGGATTGAAGAAACGTCTTGCTCGAATATATCTTCACCTCCTCTGACGAATTTAATTTTATCGCCGACCCCCAAGTCTGCGTCAAGTTCTACAATTGCAACGCCAATTTTATCGTAAAAATGAGTCACTTTTCCGACTTTAAAATCAGCCATTTTCTATCACCTTCTCTCTATGGACAGCGCATGAGTTAGTGCAACCGCCAGTGCATCAGCTGCGTTATCAAAATGAGTTTTTTTATGAGCTTTGCTTTTGACTCTGTTACCCAGAATTTTTCTTACTGCTTTTTGGATGTCTTTCTTTTTGGCTCGGCCGCTACCGGCAATCACTTTCTTTATCGTTCCTGGAGCATATTCAACCACCCTAATTTTAGTTTTTGAGGCAGCCAGAAGTAGTACTCCCTGAGCCTGTCCCACGGCTATTGCGGTTTTTGCATTAGTCGCGAAAAAGATTTTTTCCATAGCAAAAAGATCGGGTGAGGTTCTTTTAATTAAGGAAAGAGTTTCTTTGTAAATTACTTCCAGTCGTTTTTCGTAAAATGCGTTTTTATCCGTTTCAATAAGCCCCCAACCAACTACATTTGTTTTTCCGTTCCCATCCGACTCGACCAGTCCGTAGCCTGTTGTCGCCGTACCGGGATCTATTCCGAGTATTAACATTAAACTAATTATAGCAACTTTAAAGAAAAATTACTCCAGTACCAGAAAATCCCACGTTTCGCTAGAAGACTTCACTTTTTTCCTTTAAATTTAAGCCTTTTAAGAAGCCCTTTAAAGGGAGACTGGGGAGGTTTTTGGAAAAAGGAAAGATATACTATTTCAAGAATTCCCACTGTACTGACCAGAAGAAGTGCTATAAACCAGTATTTTTGGCCGTTTCTGGCCGCGCGCCACAATGCGTAACCTTTCCAGAAGAAAAGCCAAGCAAGAACGATTATTAAAAGGATTGTCGGCAAACCGTACCCGGAATTTGAAGTTAGAAAATTTTGCCAAAACATATCTAAATTTAGAAATTCACGAAGTAGATTATTTGTGACTCATTTTTTAGTTTAGTCATCCATTCCTGAAAGGCAGTAGAAAGCTTTTCCTGTTTCAATTGCTCTCTTATATCGTCTTTAAGATCCTCAAAAACGGCTTCCTCGCCGTAAAGGCTTTTGTTTTCTTCAAAATATTTTAAAGTATCTTCGTCAGAAATTACCACTTCCTCTTGTAATAATTTCTCTACTGTTTTTTGGATTTTTACATTTTCTTCCAAGTCTTCTCTCGTTTGGCCCTGAATGGAAAGAGCAGCGTCCAAAGTTGAACCTTGGGACTCAATCATTTTAGAAATATTTTCTATTTCTTTTTTAACATCTTCGTCTGAAACCGTGACGCCCTCTTTTTGAGCCTTCTGACTTATGAGCTCTTTAGTGATCAAGCTTTCAAGTGTCTGTTTACCCGCCCCCTTTTCGAGCTCTCTAACCAGCTCGAAACGCGTAATCGGACGTCCGGAAACAAGGGCTGCAATAAATAAACTCTTGCCAAGATAAAGTCCGAGGCCTACCACAACAAGAATTAACAATATTAAGAGGTATCTTTTTGACTTTGACTTCTTAAGGTTTTTCTTAAGGGATTCTATCCGCCCCTTCGATTTATTATTTATTTTAGCCTCTAACTTCTTAGCCATTATTTTATGGTAGACATTAATTAATAAAAGTAAATACTCAATTTGCCTACTTCAGAGCACTACGTAAATTTATTTCTACCTGGTCCCAATTCACGATATTCCACCAAGCTTCTATATAATCAGCACGCCTATTCTGATACTTAAGATAGTAAGCGTGTTCCCAAACATCCAATCCCAGAATAGGGATCCTTTTTCTTGACAAGGGTGAATCTTGATTCTCCGTATCTTCAATTACTAATTCAGAGCCGGTTACACTCAACCAAGCCCAACCGCTTCCGAATCTTGCCAAAGCAGTTTGGCTAAATTTTTCCCTGAATGAATCGAAAGAACCGAAATTATTAGATAGGACTTTTTTTAGGAGTCCCTCCGGGCGGGAAGCCCTCTGGGCTGGACGCATAATTTTCCAAAATAGGCTGTGGTTTGAATGACCGCCGCCGCTATTTCTTACTGCGTTACGAATATTGCCGGGAAGCCTGGGGAGATTACTGATTAGAGAGTGAACATCGAACTTGAATAGTTTGGGATATTTTTCAAGAGCCAAGTTCAGGTTGTTGATATAGGCTTGATGATGTTTCGTATGATGTATTTTCATTGTCCGCTCGTCAATATAAGGTTCAAGCGCATTGTAAGCGTAAGGTAGCTCTGGGAGTTTATGTTCCATGTTCGCTATTATCTTCTAAACCGGTTAAGTATTAAAAAAAGTATTATGGATGCGATTAAAGAGCTTCCCAAGGGAATATAGATTCTTTTTTGGCCGATGTGGATATAAATGTCTCCCGGTAGCGTAAAAGGAATAGCTCCCCTTCTTTGTATTGCATAAATAAAGGCAGTACATATAAAGTAAAGAACGAAGAAAAATTCAAGTGCGCTCATACTTAAAATATATTAGCAAAAAAAGTTTTAACAAGTCCAGTAGTTGATAGCGACCTGATTATTATTGTATATTTATTTAATGGAAGACCAAGAGCCAAAAATGACGCCGCAAAAAGGTGAAACGACAGTTCACCAAGAGCAACCTAGTCCAATGCCTAAAATGGACACCGAACCGCCGCAGTCTCCTGAGCCGTCGTCGCACTTTACTCCGCCATCTCTAAAAACCGGCTTGGGGTTTAGGATTTTTGTCATATTATCTTTAATTATTGTTGCGGCTATATATGGAGGAGTCGTATATCTTTATAGTCAAAATCAGAAAATCAAAAAAGGCGAGACAAGCGAAAATATTAACTCAAACTTAACTCCGACCTCCACTCCGACCCCGTCCTTCTCCCCCGATCAGGTTAAAATTAAAAACGGCAGTGTGGTTAGGGAAATTCCCGGCGGAGAAACAACTATTCTGGTTGATAAAGAAAATTACGATTCTACAGGCATAACAGGATTTGCAAAAGTTGTAGTCTCTCCCGATGAAACAAAAATTTGCTTTGAGTCCTGGCCGCCTGCGCCGGAACCTGCTTTATATATTGCCGATATAGACGGAAGTGAGGTGTCTGAAGTAAGTCCCAATAGGCAGAATTGTGTCTGGGTTCCCGACTCCCAAAAAATTATGTATGTCAACTCTTCTTCAAAAACGACCCCTGCCAATATTTATCTATTTTCCCCGACCGATGAGGTAGAAACAAACTTAACCAAAGATAGCGTTAGCGAGGGAACAGTTAGGCGTTACGAGATTGTAGGATTCTCGGCAGACGGCGGGAAAATAATTTGTACTTACGAGGATGTGGGGGGAACTGATGAGGGAATGGGAGGAGAATGCGAAATAGACTTAAGTACCCTTGCGGTTAACTTCCTTTAAATAGTCAACTTCATTTTTAATTAGGTAAATTGAAGGCGCAGCTATAAAAATCAGAAATCCGGGGAGCGTTTTTAGGGCGACGTCGAAATAACCCATAAAGGGGATGATTAATACAACTTTACCCAAGATTTCACTTCTTTTCACTCTTACCGGATCGGGTTGGGAATTCGCATCCCCTTTGGTTATAAAATAACTTGCGTCTTTCTCATTGACTTTATCAATAATTCGATGGGTAACCGCTTTTCCGCTGACAAGGCTTGTTTTAGGGTTTACTTCTTTATAGGTTATAATGTCCTCTTTCGAGTAAGATAGAGAAGGTAACGAAACCACTATGCTTCCGGGATCAATTCCCGGCGACATTGAATTTGTGGTAATTGAAGAAATTCTGACGCCGCTAGCTTTTTCGGAATACTTGGTGAGTGTAAATACTGCAATTATTCCAAGATAAACAATAAAAAACGCCGGGATTAGATTTTCGAATACTCTTTCAATATAAAAATCGTATTCAAAGTCGATGGCGCGAATAATGATTTTTTTTATTTTCGGTTTTAGTTTATTCCAAAAAGAAAAAAACGTGTCCATAAACCCGTATGAGTCGCGAAGATATTCGTAAGTGCTATAACGCATAATTTTGGGGCTATTATGAGGTTATTTAGAAGAAATTTCAAATACGTATTCCAGCAGACCGCTGAATTTCTATGTATATGATAGATTATTTAATAATGAGAAAATCTAGATAACCAAGTCTTTAGCCAGTTTCTTCGCCCGTTTTTTAAAAAACTTCTTCAGTTCATTGAGAGTTAATGGTTTTAGCATTTTGGGTAAGTATTCAAACTCCTCAACTGCCAGAAAATCGGCAGCTAAAGTTAAAGGATCGCGTTCAGTCCGGAATTTCACTTTTACCCCCTCAATTAGGTCCCACACAGTATATTCATCAAGTAAAAAGTAAAGATCAACGTAATCTTTGACTTCGCTACGCTGGTTCATGAGCAGCAGTTTATTAACAGCGATATCTAGTAGACTGTCTACCGTTACTTTTTTATAGCTAGTCCCTGGTTCTAATCTTTTGTATGGATAATATGCGAAGTCTAATTTTAATTTCTTGCCGCCGTCAAAATTCAAGAGGTAAATAAAAGTGTCTTCTGCCCGTTGTGGTTGAATAGTAAACTTTAACTGCTTTCCCCATTCTAAAAGAAAGGAAAATAGCATTTGATTGTCAAACCTTTTATCTGCGAAGAAATCCAAATCAAGACTTTCACGATGTTTGAGATAGACTTCACTAAGTGCCGTTCCTCCTGAAAAGTAAAAGTTGTTGGTAAGAAAAGAGTTAGCGGCGATTTTTACGAAAATACTTTTCTGCTCTGGTGTCAGTATTGTTACTTCCCCCATATTAGAAGGTTAAAAAGGCGTTTTTTACGAGGGAAAAGTTTTAACCTATCCCAATATTTCTTGACCTTAGAAAGTTCTATTTTTTCTCCTTTCTCCGGTCCATAATTGATCGCACGTTCCAAAAGCATTATTCGTCCATGTTCAGACTTTGCGAGTTTTTTCGCATCATAATCCCAAATATATGTCATAAGATAATTGTATAACTTCGTAGCAAAAGAGGCAAATTCATGTGATGGTCGCCTACATTTAGTAAGGTCAATTATATAACTTAAAAAATGATGTTGTTTTATTTATTAAGTATCAGTTGACAGGGCAAAAATGTGATGTTAGTCTAAATATACATTTTTTCTTTCAGTTATATACGTCTCCTGCCCCGAGATTATTGTCCCATATTATAGTTTGATGAAGAGAATTTTAATTTCTGTCATAACTTTAGGATTAGTAGCTGCTTTAGCGGTGAGTATAACAGGCTCCTTTTTTTCTGACACCGAAACGTCAAAAGATAATATACTTCAGGCAGGAGAACTTGATCTAAAAATAGACAATACCAGTTATTACAACGGTAAACCCTATCCCGACGCATCGTGGGAACCCGATGATCTTCCAGGGCACCTTTTTTTTAATTTTCAGGATTTAAAACCGGGTGACTGGGGTGAAGATACAATTTCTTTGCGGGTTGACGATAACGACGCCTGGGCTTGTATGAAAATAACCCATACCGAGGATGACGACGAGACTTGTAACGAACCAGAATTAAAAGACGATCCAACCTGTGATGATCCCGACGATGATAAAAAAGACGGAGAATTAGGGTCCCATCTTTCTTTTATCTTCTGGGTTGACGACGGAGATAATGTTTTAGAGAAAGATGAAGAAGAAGGAATAATAAGGCAACAGGATTTGGTTGGCAATGTTTTTGACGGAAAGATTATAAACCTCGCAGATGCATTGGGAGGAGTTTTGGGTTTAGCGGGACCGCTTGTGGGTAGTAAAACTTACTACATCGGCAAAGCCTGGTGCTTCGGCGAAATGACTATTACTCCTCTTCCCGATAATACCGGTGTAAGTCCGGAAGTTGATTCGGGAATAAAATGCGACGGGGCTGAGCTGAATAACGAAACCCAAACAGACCAGGTTTTGGTCGATTTTGAATTTAGCGCTTATCAATCAAGAAATAATCCCAATTTTACTTGTTCAGGTGAAAAACCGTCAGGTACTCCAACCCCGACATTAACACCCACTCCCCCGCTCGCCTGTAATAAGGCAGATGTAATGCTCGTTCTCGATAGATCGGGAAGTATTAGTTCTACGGAGCTTGTGCAATTAAAAACTGCTGCTAAGGATTTCGTTGATTCTTTGACACTGGCTTTGGACGGAAATCACGCAGGAAAATCAAGTTTTGCAACAACAGGAACTTTAAATCATCACTTGACGAGCGATCCCACTAGTCTCAAGGCAGCAATTGACGCAATGATTTCAGGTGGCTGGACGAACCTTAAAGAAGGCATTGACCTTGCAAAAACGGAGTTGGATAATCCAGGCGATGGACATGACAGAGCCGATGGTGTCTCCCTTGACAAGATGATTGTCATCACAGACGGTAATCCTAATAGACCACTAGACGGTGATCCCCCACCTGACGTAGATGCAAAAAATGCAGCTGATGTAGCAAAAGCAGCCGGGGTAGAAATCTTTGTGGTTGGAGTTGGCAGCGATGTTGATGCTACTTATCTAACAAACGATATAGCAACTGCTGGAGCTGGTCATTATTATTCCGCATCAGATTACTCAGGCTTACAGACAATTCTTTCCGGACTTGATCTTTGCGATTAATTACATAATGAGATTGGATAGCGAAGAACACCAAACTTCAGTAGAAAAACGGGAAATGTGGAGGCGAGAATTATTTTCAATGGCTCCATATTTATATAAACATCCGGAAAATAAAGATTTGCAAAAGTACGGAGCAATTCTTACAGATATTGTAAGACAGATTGAATGGGGAGGGGTTTACCCTATTGATTACAGTGGCGGTAAAGGAAATGTTATTTTCAATTTTGAAACGGGTGAATTTCGTACTCTGGATTAAACCCTTACGAAATTACTTTTACCTTTTGCATAACCAATTAATATTTTAAATGGTTCTATAAGGGGTAAAAACCCTTAATAGCCAAGCTTTTACTAAAAAAGCCTCTGGATTAGATTGTTGGTGAAAAAGATGAAGAAAATTTTATTAAGTTTATTTGTAATTGGTGTCGTATCAGTAGCAGGAGTCCTCGCAACCCGAGCATTTTTCAGTGATACCGAGACATCAGTCGGCAATACATTCGTAGCCGGAGACATTGATCTACAGATTGATAACGAAAGCTATGCAATAGACTGTACTATTCCTGACGGAGACGGTAATCCTCCAGCAGAATGTAAAGGTGTACTGGCAGCAAGCTCTAATACGTCATGGCAGCTTACCGACTTAACAGTTGAGAAGTTTTTTGACTTTGTAGACCTTAAACCGGGAGATTATGGCGAAGACACAATATCCGTTCACGTCGGAAGTAATGATGCTTGGGTTTGTGCCTCAGCCCGTATTACGGAAGATCAAGACAATTC
Source organism: uncultured Gammaproteobacteria bacterium (assembly GCA_964435575.1). GTDB lineage: Bacteria > Patescibacteriota > Microgenomatia > UBA8517 > UBA8517 > GWB1-39-12. Next base: position 48,066 of record CAYSZS010000002.1, read on the forward strand.
CTGTACAGATCCTGAACAAACAGATGAATTAGTTGCTTGCGTTAATCCAAATGGAAACGGAGAGCTTGATGAAGACCTAAATTTCGCTTTCTGGGTTGACGATGGAGATAACGTATTTGAAGCTTGTCCAGAGGGAACGGGTGAATGTGAGGATGAAAAAGTCTTTTTATTGGGGCCTCTCGAAGGACTAGGTACTCAAGGACAAATCGCTCTTGCTGATACCCAAGGCGGTGTACTTGGTGCAGGAAATCCTATCCCTGGCGATACAACTTTCTATATAGGTAAAGTGTGGTGTTTTGGAGAATTAACTCCTGAACCCAAAGATTCTCATGATGTGCAGGGAGCTCCTATCAACGGAACTCCAGTCGAAAGGGGAACCGGTTGGCTTTGTGATGGGACACTAGTTGATAACGCTGCTCAAACTGACAGTGTTGTTGGTGATTTACAATTTTATGCAGAACAGGCAAGACATAATGATGAGTTTTTGTGTAGTAAAGATTACGAACCTGTTTGGCCTACGCCAACACAAACATCTGATTAGTTTTTTTCTCTAGCGTTTTAGGGTGGGGTCAAAGAGATAAATGAGTTTCGACTCGGAACTCTCTTGCCCACCCAAGCTAGGGGACTTTTTTGCAAAAGATACTAAGCAAAATTAGCTCCTTTCCGAGTGAAACTCTATAAGATGCTCATAAGGAGTAATCAAATTAGGGTCACGGTTAGATAGACCCGTTAGATACAAAGTTATCTAACTTGGGTCATCTAACGTGATTCCGTTTGATGCTCATAAGAGCTATCAAACCGGAAGGAGGTGAATATATTTAAAATTATGAAAAAAGCTCTATTGAGTTTATTTACTATTGGTGTAATTGGTTTAGTTGTTGTTGCTGTAACACAGTCCTTTTTCTCCGACACCGAGACTTCGACCGGAAACGTTTTAACCGCTGGAGCTATTGATTTAAAGATAGATAGCGAGTGTACATATAATGGAGAAAGATCAGAACAGTGTGGCACTTGGGGTCCGGTTGATTTAACAAACGAAAAGTTTTTCAACTTCTTTGACTTGAAACCCGGAGATTATGGCGAAAACACAATAAGCTTAGACCTTTCCAGTAATCCCGCACACGCTTGCGTAATTGTCGAAAACATGCAGGATGATGATCTGGGTCTGACCGAGCCGGAAAGCGAAGATGGGGATGTTAGCGACGGTCCTTTTTACGGAGAATTATCTTCCGAACTTCGCTTTTTCACTTGGGCCGATAACGGTCCAGAGCAAAATTCTTGCGATAACGTATGGCAAGAAGGGGAACTTCCATTGTTTTCTAATGCCGAAGGTCCTGCAAGCGATGTATTGGATGGGAGAAGTTATTACCTTGGAAAGCTAGATCCGGGGAAAAGCTGTATAGGTGTTTACTGGTGTTACGGGACAATGGCGGTTGGTCCGGGAAACGCCTTGAGTTGTAACGGAGCGCCTGTAAATAACGTTTCACAAACTGATGCTCTTACCGCCGATATAAGGTTTTATGTAGAGCAATACAGAAATAATCCTAACTTCGTTTGTCCTCTTCCTGAAAAGAGGCTTGTGCTGGAAAATAAAATTCCAGATGTCTGGACAGTAATAGAAGATAATAGGTCTGCGACATTAACATGGGCGGGCGACGGTCCAACATTTGACTTCAGCTCTACGCTTATTGCACAAGGACTGGAGGCAAATACAAAATACAGCTTGATTTATTATGCAGATCCTTGGGAGGGAGATAATCCGGGAGCATTTCTAGGTACTGGTATTTCAAATGGAAGCGGTGATCTTACTATCGCAGGTAATGTCAACTTAGGTTTTGATTTACCGCATCCATCTGATGCCAACTATCCGACCGGAGCAAAAATCTGGCTAGTATTGGCAAGTGATTATAATAGCGGTCTGGAATTAACCGGGCCGATGACCGGATGGCAGCCTACAAGGTACTTATTTGAGACAAAGCTGATCAGGTACGACGATACGGATGCGCCTTAAATATTTTTCTAGCCGCTGCCCGGCTGGAGAAAAATCCGTATCAGGTACAGAAGATATAGACCGAAGCGTGGGAGATTTTATATGGTATATCAAGAAGGCGAGCCGTCTATTACTTTGAGAGGAAATTTACTCGAACAAGCCGCAATAGCATAATCAACATCCGATGTTGTTTAGCTTGTAACATCGGGTATTGATGAAAAGATTATATATTTATGAAAATAAGTAAGTTTATACAAAATACTTTAATCGGGTTTCTTTGTATAGTCTTCTTCATTTTTTCAGCATTAGCAACATATCTTCTATTAGATTTATTTAAGTTTAATTTACCGATATTGCAACGTAATCAATATCCGATTTTGAATACATTTGAATATCGGGATATTAAGCTCCCTAAAGCCTTTATCGTCCAGTCGGGTTCAATGGAACCTGCTATTAAAACCGGAAGCATTGTCATAACTAAAAAGGAAGAAATCTATAATCAGGGAGAAATAATTTCCTATACAAAGGGTTCGAAAAATATCATAACTCACAGAATTCAAGTCAAAAACTATCCTGACGGTATCAATTCTGATCCAGTCTATTTAACTGCCGGAGACGCCAACGAGGATTTTGATTCAGGAAGTATAACCAGTGAACAGATAGTAGGTAAGGTCGTTTTGACACTCCCCTATTTGGGCTACGTTGCCGACTTTGCCAAACAGCCCTACGGCTTTTTGCTTTTGGTCATAGTTCCGGCGACAATTGTTATTTACGAAGAGTTAAAGGGTTTATTAAAGGAAATCTTTAAAACATTATCTATCATGAAAAGAAAGCTATTTCGTCGTAAGGGTCGTACCCTTAAGTACGACTTAAAGGGTACGACCCTCAAGGCTAAAAACAACGGTCTGCCTAAAGCTAGTGCAATAGTTCCGATTTTCGGTGCAGCACTTGTTTTTACCGGTCTCGCCTCGTCCTTCTTCTCCGACATAGAAATTTCAATAGGAAATTTATTTCAGGCAGGTGATTGGAGTCCCCCCATTGCACAAACATTAGTAATAAATGAAGTATTGTACAAAACAAATTGCACTGTACCTCAAAATAAACAATGGATTGAGATATGGAACGGTTTTGATTTCACGGTTAATCTCCAGGATTGGAGTTTAAGAGATGGAGAAGGAAACACAATTCAAATAATTAATTCTGTAACTCCCCTCGCCCCCGGAAAATTCGCATTATTGTCCAAATCAAGCGCAACATGGAACGACCAATGTTACGGACCGCTCCTTAGTGATGTTGTTCAAGTCCAACTAGGTGGGACAATAAATATTGCAACAGAATCTGGAGCATTTAAATTATTAGATAGCAATCTTGATATCGTAGATGAGGTTTTCTATGGTCCTGACCCTGCATCAGCAAGTGCCGGTCTTAACTTCTCGTTTGAAAGGGAAGTTTTAGGCCAAAAAACCGGCGGAGTATTTAATGCAATTGATTTTTCTGAAAGAAAACCATCAATAGCAGGTTTTGCAATACCTCAAAATCAGGATGTAGTTATTAATGAATTCATCGTCCACGATGGCGGTACCGGACTGGGTAATGATTGGGTTGAACTTTATAACAAAACGGGCAGCAGTGTTGACATAAGTGGATGGACTCTCCGTGATACAACCGGTATTTTTCACACTGTTCCAGCTTCCACAACTTTATTAAATGGCGACTGGTACACTGTTTACAATAGTTCAAACAGACTCGGAAATAGTGGCGACAAAATTTATTTATTTGATTCTGGTAGTAATTTAAAAGATGGAATCTCATATTTTCAGTTCTTGCCATCGGTTGGTAGTTCTGTTGGAAGAAATACAGATGGTGGTAACGCTTGGTCAGTTTTTACAGTTCCAACAGATGATAATACTAATATAAATCCGACATCACCTTGGCCATAAATTACGCTATACATTTGTATTCATGTATTAATACATAGAAACATTATGATAAAGATTAGAAAAATCAGAGCCATGGGAATAAGAAGGATTAGTGCAATTCTTCTTCTGCCGTTTGTTTTAGTGGGAACATTTCTTGTGTATAAAAATTCCCAAATTACAAGATATGCTTATGGGGAGGGCGACCCTTTGATTTTAACCTATGATCCTGAGGGTCCTCTTCCTGATCCACCCATGTTTGTTGTCACCAATATGCTCCCGGGTGACTCTAAAACAAAGGACTTTAATGTCAAAAATGCATCAACTGAGGATGAGTCGGTTACTATGGATTTTATCAAAACTGACGAGGAAAAAGATTTTGCTAACATATTGGATGTAGAAGTAACAGAACTTCCCTCAACCGTTATCTTTCAAGGCAAACTTCAGGCTCTTTTTGACGCTCCCCTGTTTAACCTTGGCAACTTCCCTGCCGGAAGCGACAAAAGTTTCAGAGTCAAAGTAAAATTCCCGGAGAATGCAGGAAATGAGTACCAAAATGCCATGGTCATGTTTGATATAAAATGGCAAACAGAACAACCCGAAATAGAAATCCCTGAAGACTGTTCATTTTTGGAATCAGGAATTACCAGGGTTGTTGAAGGAACAGAGGGCAATGACTTCATTATTGGTAACAAGGAATCTGAGTTATTCATTCTAAAAGGCGGTAACGATATAGTTTTTGGAGGTAAAGGCAACGATATAATCCTCGGAGGCGAGGGTAACGACCCTAGGCTTGACGGGAGTGACGGAAATGATTGCATTATAGGAGGCCCAGGTAATGACCATCTTGACGGGAGTGATAATAATGATGTTCTTTTCGGAAATGAGGGAAATGATAACCTTGACGGTGGCGGTAATGATGATCTGATAAAGGCAGGTACAGGAAACGACAATGTAGACGGCGGAGCAGGAAATGACGTAATTTACGGCGAGGAAGGAAACGATAATATTGAAGGCGGAAGCGGGAATGACAACATTTGGGGAGGAATTGGTAACGATACTATAAAAGGAGAAAGCGGAAATGATAATTTATATGGAGAAGAAGGGAATGATAACCTACAGGGAGGAAGCGGTATGGACTTTTTGGATGGCGGAGCCGATACGGACACTCTTCATGGAGGTTCAAGTACGGATACCTGTGTCAACGGAGAATCAAATACTTCCTGCGAGCTCTAGCGCCTTATTTCTGCGACAAACTTCCTCTTGATTTTATATTTTTAGATGTTAATACTTAATAATTCGTAAAAAAAGACCCGCCTATGATTTCAAAGCTATGGCGAGGCGAAGGGTGGTGAATAAATATGAAAAATGTAAAAGGAGCAATTGACCATTTAAAAACACACCAAAGTTACCCGGCGACTAAAGAAGAGCTTCTTGCGGAGTGCGACAATCTTTCCGATTTTTCTGATGAGGATAAAGAGTGGTTTAAGGCAAATCTTCCGGAAGAGCCAGAAGGCGGATTTAAATCGGCAGATGAAGTAATAAAAGCTCTAAGTTTGTCTGAAGAATAATATCAGTAAATTCAAGCTGCGTAAGCTTGTTGTTTTTCTTTACTTATAATTAAACCTTCTTTCTCTAGTTTTTTCATGCTATTTATAATAAAAGTGTGATGTTCACAAGAGATAATCTTTTTATTAACTAATTTCATTAGGGCAAGGCTGGCCGTTTCTCTGGAAATTCCTGCGATATTTGCGATATCTTGATGCGTTAAAGGCAGATTTATTGCAATTTTTCCATCCTGCACGCGTTCTCCAAACCTTTTTGCAGAAAGATAAATAGCGCCGATTACTCTTTTATGTGCGTTTCCGCATAGCATGTATTCGATATTTGCGAGTACCCCGTCCAAACCTACCAATATTCTTCGAGTCAGTTCAAAAAGAACGTCCGGATTTTCTTTAAGATAAGTCAGAACTACACTTTTTGGGGCTCTGTGAATAATCGTATCAGTTTGAGCTTGGAAAAAGTAAGAATTTGGAATTCCAGCTATAACCCACATCATGGGGAAATAGGTTCCGGGTTTAAAAATGTTCAAAGTGAGTTCTCTGCCGTTTTCGAAAATTGTATTTAATTTAACAAACCCTTCCTTTATATAGTAAACGCCTTGGGGTTTGTCTTCGGGACGAAGGATTGTTTGATTTTTTTTATAGGATATAGTTTTATATTTTGAGAAAAAGCTCCTTAACTTTCCAGGTACGTAATTCTCCATTTTTTAAAGTATACGCTTTGTTAGAAATTTAACAAATAATAAGTTAGTTTTCTAACTGAAATATTTAATCGGACTATATACCGTGTAAAAGTGATTGCTTCATAAAAATCTAAGAGAAAGGGGGTGAAAATTATGATCAAAAAAATAATTGCAGGAGCAACTGCTGGACTTGCCGGCACTTTACTTTTTGCAGGTCTAGTATTCGCTTTGGTTGGTGATTTACTCGATACAGTAGGTCTTCCCGGAAACGATAATTGTTCCGTGGCAGGAACCTTTACAGGCACATATTATATGACCATGGAGGGTGGATTCGCAGTAGGTTGTGCTGGAAATCAGCTCCAAATCTATACTCCTCCTGCGCCCGACGTCGTACCGGGTCTTCCGCCTGATCCTGCGACATTGGTGTCCACACAGACTGTGCTTGATGCCGGCGGTAACGCCGTCAACATCAGCGCTTTAGCCTGGGATCCGACAAGGAACAAGGTCTGGGGAGCTTACGACGATAACGTCTATCTCATAGACATCGTTGACCCGACTGTCGACGGAAATGCAACAGCAACTTTGCAGTTTAGTCCGTCGGTAAACGCACCAGTAGCAGAAGTTGATCCGTTCGATCTTTTTGGTAAATTACCAGGAATTACTTTGGTTGACGGGTTAGCCTATGATGGCAACGACGATACTGTCTGGTACACACCGGATGTCCACTGCAATGTTTATCACTTCGCCTCAGACGGGACATACATTGGTAAAGTAACACCCGAAAACGCAGCGGGTAATTCTGACTGTTCAGTAAGCGGGGTTGTAGTTGGTTCTGCTAACTCACTCTACATTGGTAGAAACGGTAATAATGAGATAAGAAGAGTTGATAAAACAACAGGAGATTTTATTTCCAATTTCGCTACAACTGCCGGACGGGTTGAGGACTTAACTTGCGATCCTGTAACATATGCGCCAAAAGAAGCTGTATTGGCAAAGGACGCATTTAATGTCCTTTACGAAGCCTTTGAAGTGGAAGAGGGCACTTGTCCATTGCCTGAGCCGAAAGATGAGACGCCTCCAAAGGCTGCCTGTACCGAAACGGTTAATCCTCATGGAGCAACCGTTCCTCCTGCAGGTAAGACTACATTGCCTGGTCCAAGAGGTGGAGATAATGAAGACGGATTCTATGAGCTTTTTGCTGCCGATAACTTGCCGGGTGTAACGATTTGGGTTTCTGACGCATTCGGTAGCGGTCCTTTCGGACCATTCTTACCAGGAGATAAGGTTAAGATTACCGAAGCACCGGGCGGACCCGCTTCCTCGAAAGCAATGGGAAGTAGTAATGGTCAAGCAGGGGCAATTCTAACCCACATTACGCTTTTGGGTGACGCTCTGATAACAGCAATAGATGCCGCAGGTAATGCGACAGTTGTAAGTTGTTTGGTTCCGCCGCCACCGAAATAAACTTTATTTAAAGGGGGATAGTTGTTGGGTTCGGAGGTCTTTCTTGAGATAGGAAGGCCTCCGTCCCGGGGGAAAGAAGATTAGGGTTCGAGAACGGATTTTTCTTGTGTTCGTAAATTTACCTTGATAGGCCGAACAAACTGAACGCCTAAAGAAGCTATCTTAAATCCAACATTTAATATAAACCCCATAAATATAACGTGGGCGATTATATTTAGAGGAGAGTTAATTATTTCAGGAGCAACGAGATCGGTTTTCAAGCCGGTTTCAACGGCTGTTTCCTTATCTTGTTGGCCTTGTGGAACGTCGGGTGCGACACTGGATAAATCAATGGATATTCCGGGAAGATTGAAAATGTCAACAGGCTTGCCTTTGTTGGTAAAAACCATATAGATGGAAACCAAGGCCAATGCCATTAAGACCGTTCCTGTTAAGATATACATATACCCGATAACCTTCTCGGTCATAGATAAATATTACAGCATTATTCGGAGTATATACAATACAAGAAAATGACTTTTTTTGAAAATATTTATTAAAAGGTATATATTTATCCTAGTATGGCAAAAAGAGTTATTCTCATCGAGGACGACCTTGACCTTCAGAGGATTTACTCGTCAAAAATAGAAAGCGCAGGATTTGAAGTACTATTGGCTTTGGAAGCTACACAGGGTTGGAACTTGGTTAAAGGTGAAAAACCGAATATTATTTTACTTGACATAATGCTACCGGGAAAAATGAACGGATTTGATTTTCTCAAAAAGCTCAAAGAAGATACGAATCTTAAAAATATTCCCGTAGTCGTCATTACCAATTTGGAAACGGAGAAAGACGAGGCGCTAAAAATTGGGGCCACAGATTATGTAATCAAAGCAAATACCGACCTTAATCAGATAGTTGAAAAAATAAAAAAATATACTTAATCTACTCTTTCTTGTAAGACTGGAAGTTATCGGCCTGACTTGGAAATTCCTCTTTTAGAAATTCAATAACCTTATCTCTAATTTCCGTGGATGCAACTACTCCTTTCTGGGCAGCAGTTTTTGCCCAACTTTCTATATTACCGGCAATTTTTTGAGCGGCTTCGAATGGAACACCGGCTTTACCTATTGCGGTAACCAGTTTGTCAAAACTCCATGCTTCAAGCCTTCCGTCACGCTTTTTTACGCTAATATCGTTCATTTTTCTTCACCCTCTTTCCACTCCTAATCTATAATAACACTTTTTTAGCCAATGGTTTTTTCTTCTAAACGCTCCATTTCATAAAGGGCTACGATAAATAGAGACTCGCTCCAGCCAAGAGGCGTATTTTCGTTATAGTCAGCGGAATTTGAAAAATAGAGTTCAGGCATGCCCTCGGGGGTATCAATTGTAATGAGATTTTTAATCAACTCCTCTACTTTTTCTTTATTTCCCATTTTTTCGTAGATTATGGCAAGCCATGATAATCCGAAAGTCCACTCGGCCTCTTCAGAAATCCCGTCGGGATTTCTGTTGTAGTAATGGTCTCCCTTGTACCTGACCACTCCCCTTTCTTTAGCAAGGTGATACTCGACGTTCTCAAGTATTTTACCCCTTTGCTCGTCTGTAACTACATCGTAAGGCCATATAAGTGAAAGTAGTGACAAATCCGTAAATTTATGCTCGCTTTCTCTGGGAAGAAGTAATTTTAGTGAATCTTCTCCTTTTCGGATTAGCCATAAAGGGACTTCAATTTGTGCCATTTTGGATACTGATTTCAGTCCAGCTACACACGCTCCGACGGAGCTTGCATGTAGCTCCTCTTCCTCTTCCCAAATTCCGGAATCGGGATCGCTCCAATATTCAATAGATTCCAGATATTTTACCAGCTTATTTATGATTCGGGTATGTTCGGGCGTTTTTAAGATTGATCTTTTCTGGTTAATTTCCAGTTCTCCCAGCCGAAAAAGAATGCAGCCTATAGCGTCATTTTGTTTATTACCCCACTCTTCCCAAAATTCGTCAAAAGTTTCAGGATGGAATCGCGCGTGTATTCGTTTGTGGGCTTCTTTTGGTTTTTCTTTAATGGCCCAGTCTATTTTATCTTCGTGTCTGAGAAAAACGTTCAAAATTGCTCTATACGTTTTTTCGACTGTGTTCCAGTCGCCTATAACTTCAAAAGCAATTGTTTCGTAAAAATTGTCTCTCAACCAACTTTTGTCGTAGCCAGTTGACAAGCCTTTTTTTGAAGCCAAAAATAAGCCGGACTTAGTTTTTAGACTTTTCAGGATTGTTAAATGTTTTTTTATCAGCTCGTCGTATGTAAGTCTGGCCATTTTTAGGTTAAAATATTATTATGAAAAGAATACTCTTTATTCTACTACCAATTTTGGCTTTTTTGGTAGTTTTAATATTTTTTTATAAATCAAAGGGAATTGACAAAAAAATTAAGACTCCCCAGAAAGAAGAACAGGCAGAAGAATCTTTTTCGCCAACTCCAAGCCTAACGGAATCCTTTAATTCTAGCTATCAGACTGTTTGGGTAACGGTTAGAGATATCGGTAAAATCAAGCTTTTTTTAAACCTGGTAGAAAAACTTTCGTCCGATGAAGCTTCAACAAAAAATAACTGCGCCCATCTTATAAACGGAGGGTTTTACGATAAAAATGATAAGCCTATCGGCCTTTTTGTTATAGACGGCAGGGTATTAGAAATCGCCAAAGAGAATTCGCTTTTGAATGGCTATTTTTATATAGATTTGCAAGAAAAAGCATACATAGAAAGTGTTTCTCCAAAGAGTCCCTCGATTGCCGTTCAGGCCGGACCGATTTTGTTTAAAAACCAAAAACCCGTTAGTCTAACTCTTTCTAAAGACGAATTAGCAAGAAGGATAGTCGTTGCTACGACAAAAGATCAAAAGGCTATTTTTTTAGTTTTTTACACAAAAGCTAATCCTCTTTTAGGACCGACGTTGTCCGAATTACCCGGAATTATTGAAGAAATTAGACAGAATGCAAAGTTGGATATCGTCAACGCAATAAACCTTGACGGCGGGACCCACTCTTCCTTTTTAACAAAAAATTTTAAACTCAGCGAAGTTGCCACTATTGGAAGCTATTTCTGCATTGTCCCTTAGCTAGCGAATTTTTTTAGAATATTTCGGAAGAGTCGTTTTTATTTTGTTGTATTGCCTTTTTAATTTTATTAAATTGATCTCGAACTGACTTTTTGAAAATTGGTAGATTTTATAGGGAAGGTTTCTATTTATGTGGGAAAATATTTGAGCTTGATGAGCAGACTTGAATTCTCTTGGAGTTTGTCTGAAGAAGGTGTTTACTCTTTTAGCCTTTTTCTTTTCAGCCATATTTAATTATACATGATTTGCACTATACTACCTTGATAATTTTTGCACTGCTTACTTTTTTGTTATTTACCTCGATTGCTACAACGTCGATTCTTTGTTTATTAAAGACATTTTTATGAGTTAAAAGATAATAGTCTCCGGCACGTTTAATTCTATAAAGCTTTCTTTTATTTACGGCTTCTTCGGGCTTGCCGTATTTCTTACTCCACCTGGTCTTGACTTCGACAAAAACCAAAGTATCGCGATCTTCCGCAATTATATCTATTTCTCCCACCTTGGTTCTGAAGTTTCTTTCGAGGATTTTATAATTATGTTCTTTTAGTAATCCGACCGCATATTCCTCACCGATATCTCCGGACAGTCTTTTGCCTTTCATTGGAAAGTTTTTTATTTTTTTTGGGATTTCTTAGTTACTTCCTTACTATTTTCCCTTCTTGCTGCTCTTTTATAAATTAGATCAATTTCACGCTTGGAAATACCCCTTGTATAGTATAGTTTTCCGCGCCTTATGCCTTTTGTACCCTTTTTTATAACTTCTATTTTCTCAATTGTGGGAGAGTAAAGCGGAAAAATTCTTTCAACGCCGATTTGTCCTGCACCAATTCTTCTGACGGAAAAACTTTTATTTTCGTCTCGACCCGATAAGGCAATTACCATTCCTTCAAATATTTGTAAGCGGTTTTTTTCGCCCTCTTTTATTTTTTGAACAACTTTAATTTTGTCTCCAGGACCAAAGGAGGTATCTTTATGGATTATAGTTAGTGTCATATAATTAACTAATTTTTGGTATTTTACACCATTAATACATTGAAAACTAGTCGAGTTTACGATTAAACTCAAAAATGTCCGTAATTTTATGAGAAAGATTTTGGCTCCAGGATATTTTTATATTAAGATCAACCGTACGTTTTACTTTTCCCTCAAAAACCAAACTTACATTTTGGTTACCCGGGTTATTAAGAAGTATTTTTTTTAAATTTATGAGATTGTCGGTGGAGGATTCTTTAGGTACCGTAATGAATAACCGACCGCTTTCTGAGCTTAAACTGTCTTTGGTATTAATTTCGCTGACAATAATAGCAGGTTCTTCGTCTTTAAAATCGACTCTTCCTGTTACTAATATGGCCTTATTGTCAATCAAGGAATTTCTTGTATCCTTGAAGGTTTTAGGAAATACGACGAGTTCAAGTGTACCCGTATCGTCTCTTACTTTTACAAATGCCATTTCCTGACCTGTTTTTTTTGTAATAATGATTCTGACGTCGGTCACTATCGCTGCAATTTTTACATTTTGCTCTAAGGTTTCTTCAGTAAAAATGTCTTGGATTTTATGGGTAGCCAGGTTCTCTAAAGTGCCTAAAACTTCATTTATTGGCCGGGCCGAAAGGGAAAATCCCAATAGTTGTCTCTCAAGGCTTTGGAGCTCGTCCTCGGAAAATTCGTCTAAGTTAAGATTTATTTCCGAAAAATCGCTCTCCGTAGTTTTTTTGAAGTCGTCTTGGCTAAAAAGTCCTTCCTGATTTTCAGGACCTTTTGGCTTTGAAACCCTATTTCTGATTCCTTCCATTGAGGCTAAAAGAGAAGCGCGTGAGCCGAAAGAGGAAAGCGCGCCAACTTTTATGAGTGATTCGAGAACTTTTTTGTTTACGCGCCGTGGGTCAACCCGGGATAGAAAATCTGCGAAAGAATTAAATGCGTCTTTCGACCTCTCTTCAAGAATTGCCATAATTGCGGCTTTACCCACATTTTTGATGGCGTCAAATCCAAACCTGATTGCTTTTGATTCCAGCGATTCCGAATCCTTAATGATTTTAAAGCCTACGTCGCTCTCGTTTATATCGGGAGGTAAAACTTTAATCTTCATTCTTTTGCATTCGTTAACCGCCGCCGAGACTTTTTCGGGATCTTTTGCTTCAGCCGTCAGGAGTGCATTCATAAATTCAACAGTATAATTAGCTTTCATATATGCCGTCCAATAGGCTACCATTCCGTAGGAAGCAGCATGTGCTTTGTTAAAGCCGTAGCCCGAGAAAGGTTCAATCAATTTAAAAAGCTCCCCTGCTTTATCTTTTGTCAACCCGTTATTGACCGCTCCTTCAATAAATTTAGTTTTTTGTTTTTCCATTTCCTGGGGAATTTTTTTACCTACCGCTTTTCTGAATTTATCGGATTCTTCCCAGGTGTAACCGGCAATTTTTATTGCTGTTTGGAATACGTCGTCCTGATAGACCAAAAGGCCGTAGGATTTACCGAGATACTCTTTCATTCTTTCGTCAAAATAGATAATTTTTTCGGGATTGTTTTTTCTTTCAATATATTCAGGAATTTGGACCATGGGCCCGGGTCTATATAACGCAACCATTGCCATCAGGTCTTCAACACGCGTGGGTTTCAGGTCTTTGAGATATCTGGTCATGCCGCTACCTGCTAGTTGAAAGACGCCCATGGTATCACCCTTCGAGAGCATTTCAAAAGTTTTTTTATCGTTTAAAGGTATATTTAGTATGTTAATATCTATGGCGTAGTTTCTTTTAACGACCTCAATGGCTTCACCTAAAATTGAGAGATTTCGCAGGCCCAAAAGGTCAAATTTTAAAAGGCCGACCGCTTCGTTTGGCGATACGTTAGGGTCGAGTGAATCCATATCGTATTGTGTTATTACCTTTTTTCCTTCTGGATCGAGTTGGATTGGCGTAAATTTAATGATATCGTCGGGAGCTATGACTACGCCGGCTGCGTGTACTGAAATATGCCTTGCGTTTCCCTCAACCTGCCTGGCAAGATCTATAATTTTCTTGGCGTCTTTATCACTCTCGTACATTTGCTTTAAATCAGGTGAAGTACTAAGCGCTTTATCTATTGTCATCGGAAAACCCTGAGACCCGATTGGAATAAGTTTTGATATTCTGTCGCCTGTTGAGTAGGGGTAGCCTAAAACCCGGGCGATGTCTCTAACAGATCCTCTTGCCAGCATCCGTCCGAAAGTACAGATTTGTGCCACTTTTTCCTTGCCGTATTTTTCTGTCATATAGGTAATTACTTCTTCCCGTCTGTTATCTGCTATGTCAAAATCAATGTCGGGCGGAGACGGTCTCCAGGGAGTAAGAAATCTCTCAAAAGGAAGGTCGTAGTCAATTGGGTTAATATTAATAATGCCCAATGCATAAGCAACCAGGCTTCCTGCAGTAGATCCTCTTGTATTTGTTATTATCATATTGGTATTACACCAATCGGCAATGTCGGCTACAATTAAAAAGTATGTCGAGTAACCCTTTTGTTTTATTATTGAGAGTTCGTAGTTGAGGCGTTCCCTTATCTCGGGAGTAATTTTTTCTAACCTTTTTTCCAGACCTTGCCAGCTTTTTTCAACGAGCTCTTTATCAGGGGTTTTAGCTTCGGAGAGTTCGAATTCGGGAAAATACCATTTGTCCAAAGTAATTGTAAGGCTACACTTATCGGCAATTTTTTGTGAATTTTGTAGAGCTTCGGGCAAATCGGGGAAAAGGCTGGTCATTTCTTCTGTAGATTTCAGATAAAAAGTTGGCGAATCAATGTAGCGTAGTCTCTTGAGGTCGCTGACGTTTTTCCCGGTTGCAATACAAACTAGAGCGTCTTGAGCCATGCTTTCTTCTTTTTTTACATAATGAGCGTCATTTGTTGCAACGATCGGTATTCCCAATTCACGGCTTAATCGGATTATTCCTTGGTTAACCGCTTTTTCAGATTCTACCTGTTGTTTCAGGAAAGTTTTAATTTCTTCATTTTCCGAAGTCTCTATGTATTTTTCAGGTTCGTGTCTTTGAACTTCTAAGTAATAATCTTTGCCGAAAATATCCAAAAACGTTGTTGCCGTTTCTTTAGCCTTCTTAAAGTCATCCGCAATTAATGCTTGGCCTATTTCTCCTAAGGGACAGGCAGATGTACAAATAAGGCCTTTTGAATATTTAATAAGCGTTTCTCTGTCAAATCTTGGTCTATAATAATAACCTTCAAGATGGGCTATTGAAGTAAGTTTCATCAGGTTTTGATAACCCTCGTTATCTTTAGCCAATAGGAGAAGATGGTAATTTTTTAGTTTTGACCTCTCCGGTCTTTCTTTTAAATTAACATTCGTAATATACCCTTCCATTCCGATGATTGGCTTTATGCCTTCTTTAAGCGCTTTTTTATAAAATTCTATACATCCGTACATTACTCCGTGGTCTGTTATTGCGAGAGCGTCCATTCCCAAGGTCTTGATGTGCGAAAACATTAAATCTATTCTCGACAAGCCGTCAAGAAGAGAGTATTCGCTGTGAACATGTAGGTGAACGAATTTATTTTTCATAATTATTTATTTTCTATCAGCACCTTTTGACCTTTTAACTTCATACATTTTCGTTTCAGCTCTTTCTAAAGTTTTACTAATATCCTCATCTTTGTTACGTTGTGCATAACCTATGCTCATGTTTATAGGAACTTCTTCTGGTATCTCCCATAATAAAGAATTATTAATTATTTCCAGTAGTGACTCCTTTAATCGTTCTGCGACACTCTCGGCCTCATCAGTATTTGTAGCTGGTAATAGAATTTCGAATTCATCTCCCGATATGTGTGCCACAATATCAGCATCTCTTGTACCAATCTTTAAAGTATTAGCTATTGCTTGAATAACTTTATCACCTGTAGCATGACCATACGAGTCGTTAATTTCTTTAAGTCTATCCAAATCAATTAACATAACAGATAATTCTTCGTTTGTTCTCTCGCTGTGGGCTTCATAAAATTCCAGATATCTATTAAAACCTCTTCTATTTAGAAGTCCGGTTAAGTCATCAATTTCAACCGCTAATTTTAGTTTTCTTATTAGTTCATCCTTTTCTAAATCCATAATAGCTTTTTCTCTGGGGTCCATCAAACTATGCTTTTCCTGCCGTTCATTTATTTGTTCTTCACTAAAACCCATTGGCTCATTAGGAGTTAGTTCTTCGCTCATAATTCATTTTACAATGTTTTAAAGTAATTTTTTATGGAGAATTTCTTTAACTTTAATGGGATCTGCGTGGCCTTTGGATAAGCTCATTACTTTTCCTATAATTACTGAAATAGCATTAACCTTACCCTTTTTATAATCATCAGCTGCTTTTGGTAATTCTTTAATGGCTTTTTCGACTAAAATTGCAAGCTCGGACTCTTCTGTCACCTTGCCTTCCTCTTTAATTTTGATTTTTTTAAGTAAAGATTCAGGGGGTACTTTTGATATATCTACTTTCTGATTGACAATAATTCCAGCCATTCTATCAGGTTCTATTTTCTTTTTTAGAGCCAGATTAAAAACTATATATGCGTACTCCGTTAAACTTTTACTACCGGTTAAAATCTGAGCATAGGATTTTCTGACTTTGTATTTTTCGATAAATTCCTTGGCAATTTCGTCGGGCAGTCTTGGGATTTTTCTTTTGAGTTTTTTTATAAAATCGTCGCTAAATTCCATCGGGGGAATATCAGGTTCAGGGAAGTATCTGTAGTCTGAAGCTGTCTCCTTAAACCTCTGTGATATTGTTTCGTTATTGCCTTCACTCCAGCCGCGTGTTTCCTGTCTAGGAGTTTCACCTTTGTCTAAAATTTGCTTCTGGCGTTTCAACTCAAATTCGATAGCCTTGTCGACAAATCTGAAAGAGTTTAAATTTTTTACTTCAACTTTGTAACTCCAATTAAGTCCCCAGGAAATATTTGCTTCCAATCTCATTGACCCCTTTTCCATATCGCAGTCAGAAACCCCAAGCGTTCTAATTACTTGTTGCAGCTTTTGTCCGAACT
>CAYSZS010000003.1:0-46563 GCA_964435575.1 uncultured Gammaproteobacteria bacterium
CCCGTTTTCCTGCCCCCCAGTGCGGAGACTGGGGGAAATTGCTACGCTATTATACGTGGCAAGCTCCATTTCCGAACCTAAAGCGAGTTTTTGAAGCTGATTTTATGCGGAAAAATGAAGGAACTAATTATTTTTACTTTTTCTTCCCTTGAAAAATTTTATTAAAATCGCAGCAAGCGAACCTATAATCACAACCGCTTCCAAAATCTTCATTAAACCTGAAGTTTGCTTTTTGGTTCTTTGCTTGCTTTTCGCCTTTCTCGTCATATCTATATATTTAGAATAGCCATAAAAAGTGTTAGTAGTCAAGTTTTAAAATAAGTGAAATAAAGGGTATTGAAAATTTATTTTTTATAATATAGATTAATTAAATCCATGAAAAGGATATTTTTATTTTTATTTCTACTCCTCGTATTTCTAGGAAATATTAATACAGTTTCTGCTGAAACTTACACGTATACTTTTACAAAAGAAGATAAAACTTACATTGTTACAAAAACAATCGAGGAAGGTAAAATTACAATAGAGACAAAGACTTACGATGCAAGCGGCCAACTTGTGGATACCAAGATTACCGAAAAAGTGGCGGAACCAACACCCGCCAAGGAGTTGCTCTATCCCACAAAAACTGTTACAAAAACTCTGGAAAAAATATCTCCCGTTCCAACTAAAGCCCTTCTTGAGGTACCACCACCAATTATTAAAACTTATCTTCAATCAGATTTTCCTTTGGAGGTTAGTAAAGAAACCGGTAACTTACTGGTTAAATCATCTTCGGGCGACAAAGAACTTTTAAATGATCCCGAAATTGTTGTAAAAAAAGCCGAGGATCTTGGACTAGATCTTATTGCCGAGGTTAAATTGATTGAGGATTCCAGCGGAATTAAATACTTGGTAAGCGGAACTAAAAAAGAAAAATTACTCGCGTTATTCGAGGTTTATCTACCAACGTCTTTTGTTTTCAATCCCGATAACGGAAAGCTTGAGAAAATCGAACAAACATCTCTTATAAAGATTACTGATCTTTTAAGCTTTTAATACAAATAAGTCTTCAGTAGTTTTGCTTGACAAATAGACTTCCAACCTTTATTATCATCCCATATTTAATAACTATGTTGGAGTTTCTTTTGGCATTAATTCTGACCTTATTTTCCCTGCAGACTATTGCGGCTCAAGATGTAGTAGGTGAAAAATTAATAACTAAGTTCGAAGAAAATTTACCCGAAGTCATTACTTCAATTACGCCTCCCGCAAATCCTGAGGATAAAATTTCAAATCAGGGTCAAGACGCTCTATCCGAGGTCGCTCCTCAATCAGAACATCCCGATCCAGATACAAACAAACAAGATGCTTATAATATTAGTAGCGAAAAACCGCTAGGCGAAGTTGCGGCTGTCGCCATCGAAAATTCACCTGCTCTCGTTGTCTGTTCAGATAACCCAAGCTTATGTTTTACGCCCACTCCAACACCAACACTTACTCCGACTCCAACGCCAATTGAAACGCCAATTCCCCAACCTGAACCTACTTTCATCCCTTGCCCGCCTCCTCCTTGCCCGATAATACATGGTTTCCCAAGCGATAACCCGACAGCACCTCTAATATATCCCTGTCCAGAATTTCCTACGGGGGAAAAACCTCAAATAGTCTGTCCTGAAACCTACTGAAGCAAGTAATAAAGTTAAGTAATCTTTCTTAAGAAAGCAGGGATTTCAAATTTTTCTCCAAACACGTCCTGATCTTCCCTACCTGATTCTGGTTCTTCATCTTCCTCTTTTTCCATTTCTTCTTCTTCCTCTTTTTGAATTTGAAGAGGTTCGCTTACAACGCCTTGGATGGGAGGAGTAATAGTTGGTTGTGCAAAACCTGCAATTCTCGCTCTGGTTTCGTCAAACCCTGTAGCAACAACCGTTATTCTTATCTGATCCGCAAGTTCGTCCCTGATAACGGCGCCAAAAATGACATTAGCGTCCGCGTCCGCTGAAGCAGAAATAATTCTCGCCGCCTCGTCAACTTCAAACATCGTCAGGTCACGCCCGCCAGTAATATTGAAAAGTACGCCTGTAGCGCCCTCCATCGAAAGGTCAAGTAGAGGGGATGATATCGCGGCGCGAGCTGCCATCTGGGCCCTATTTTCACCAACTCCTGTTCCAATACCCAGAAGCGCTGTCCCGGCGTCTTTCATCACGGTCTTTATATCCGCAAAGTCGACGTTTATTAGCCCGGGCGTGGTTATTATGTCGGCTATTCCTGATACTGCCTGTCCAAGAACCGAGTCTGCAACTTTAAATGCCTCAAGAAGAGTCATTTTCCGATCGATAACGTCCATCAGTCTTTGGTTTGGAATGACTATGAGTGTATCCACCTGCTCCCTTAACTCATTAATCCCGTCATCAGCAACCACGGCCCTTCTCGTCCCCTCAAAATGAAAAGGCTTTGTTACGATTGCCACAGTAAGTGCTCCCGTTTCTTTGGCGATCTTAGCGATTATCGGCGAAGCTCCTGTTCCCGTCCCTCCCCCCATGCCTGCCGTTAAAAAAACCATGTCGCTATCCAGAAGTAATTCTTTGATTTTTTCTTTCGACTCTTCCGCAGCTTGAGTCCCAACATCCGGATCCCCACCCGAACCCAATCCCTTCGTCAATTTTTCTCCAATTTGAACTTTTGTAGGAGCTTTGTTGGCAAGAAGCACCTGAGCATCAGTATTTACGGCTATAAATTCAACCCCCAGTATTTCGTCTGTCTCAATCATTGAGGCAACGGCATTACTTCCGCCACCGCCTATTCCCACTACCTTAATTTTTGCAATTCTAGCCGAATCAGGTTTTACAAGTGCCATAAGTCTGTGGGCAAGATTCTACTATGTCAAACTTTATATTACAAGTCTTCAACTTTTGATGCTTTTGGTACTTTAAATACTCGTAGTACTTAAATCATTCAGGGCAGAAGATCTTTTATCGATGCTATAAGTTTACCAACGATGCCTTTGGAAGGCAGTTTAATCTTCTTTGAAAAAGATGTCAATGATTCCTCATCCTCAAAATCCGAAGAATGAAGGATTAATCCAATTGCTACAGCAAATGTAGGATTCATAACGTCGTCTATTAAGCCTCCAACGCCCTTGGGGATGCCTATTCTAACAGGCAGGGAAAGCATTCTCCTTGCAGCCTCGCTTGCCCCAACCGTTTCAGCACCGCCACCTGTAATAACCGCCCCAGCGGGTACTCTTGCCGCCAATCCTTCCCTATCAAGAGCAATTTTTACCATTGAAAAAATTTCATTAAGACGCGGTTTTATTATTCCCTCTGTCAATGTTTTTTTCGAAACTTTTTTGATCTCATTAATGCCCAAAGACTCCAAATCAAATTCGTCAGAAGCACCCTGGTCCTTCACTTTTTTAGCTTTTTTATCTTCTGCCGAGAGGGCTAGTTTTATTTTTTCGGCGACTTCAAGAGAAACTCTCAAGCCAATGGCCAAATCGTTACTGACGTTTTTCGCACCAATCGGAAGAACGCTCGAGTAACTCAAAGCTCCGTCAACGTAAGCTGCAATAGACGTAGTACCCCCACCTACATCAATTAATACACATCCCAATTCCTTTTCGGTTTTTGTGAGTACTGCCTCGGAAGCTGCTAAGCCCGAGAAGATAAGATTATTAACTTTTATACCAACTTCGTTAATCGCTTTTTTTAGATTTTTTACCGCCGCGTTTGACGCGGTTACAAGATGAGTTTGTACTTCAAGTCTTACGCCGCTCATCCCGACCGGATCCTTTACACCCTCCTCGCCGTCGACTACAAACTCTCTTGGCAGTACGTGTATCAGCTCTCTCGAAGAAGGAAGAGAGACTGCGCTTGCAGCTTCAATTACCCTATCCACGTCGTCATAGTTTATTTCTCCACCCGGGTCTGAAACTGCAACGATTCCCTGCGAATTCTGTGAGGCTACGTGTGCTCCGCCCAAAGAAACGACTGCGTTGTCTAAATTATATCCGGCCATGCGTTCGGCTGCCTCAACACTGGAAATTGTAGCCTCAACAGCTTCATCTATATCTACAATTTGCCCTTTCTTAATGCCCTTAGATTCAACCGAAGAAACACCAACGAGATTAATGGTTTTAGCATTTATTACAGGATCAAAACTAACTTTTGCAATTATTGTCGCAATTTTGGAAGAACCGAGTTCGATTCCGGACAAGATTTTGGTCTTTGACATACTATTTGATTACAGGATTTTTATATCTCAAATCAACTATGCTTTTAGAAGAATCTGAATTTTCCTTTTCCGAGTCTATTTTCTCAAGCTCGTTTGCAATAAGAACAAAAGACCCTAAAAGTAAATCCCCATCCCCTTCAACTGGAAATATTACAGTGGGACCAGTCATAAGTTCAATGACCAATTTATCACCTTCCATATGAGATTGCCTTAATTTAAAGCTACTTGTTAAGTTTCTTACTATATTTAACGAAAATAAAATCTCTTGGCTAACTTTCTCGCCAACACTGGGTAGACTTCCTTCGATAATTAAACGCGGCAGGCTAGACGTCTCTACCATTTGCAAAACTATTCCTTCTTCCGAGATCGATGCTACAGATTTTTCGTCATTTTTTGCTATTGTAAACTTAGGTTTTTCTAAGAGGACGCTGACTGCAAATTTTGGAGGTAGTTTAAAGGAAATCGTATATTCCTTGACTAAAATATGTCGGTCAAGATAGTTTCTTATATTTTTTTTAGCACTAAAATAACTTTCTCCTTTTTGTTTTGATATTTCCTGCCCTAAAGTCTCGCTACACTCGCCGTATTGGCTGAAACATGTAACGTCATGAACTCTTACTATTCTTGGTAAGGAAGTAATAATCGCTAAACCAAAAAATAATAATAAAAGGAATTTCTTTTTCATTTTTTTCAAACAAAATTTTCTACTACTTCAACCAATTTTTTTGCGGCGTCTTTATCCGGGCTTTCCTTCCCTCTTACATTTTGTAATATATTATTCCAATTGGCTTTAATGTATTTTATCTCCCTAACAAGACTTTGAGGAGTCATCCTATCTTGATTTAAAACTCTAGAAATTCCAAATTTATCGGCGAAAAGCGCATTCTTCTTTTGCTCATCAAGATAAGAAATCGGGAGAGGTATCAGGATAGAAGGTTTTTTGGCAGCCAAAATTTTTGATACCGTATTTGCGCCTGCCCTGGAAATTACGATATCAGATAACCTAAAAAGTGCGTTAAACTTTTTCGGGCTGACGATGCCATAAACCCGATATCTTTCTTTGAGGTTTTCTGGAAGTCCAGTTTGAATATCTTTGAATTTCTTCTCGTTTCTAATGCCTGTCAAATGAATTAAGTGAAAATCTTTAAGCATACTTAAAAGTGAGCTTTCAACTATATTATTAATAGCAAGCGCACCCGATTGACCTCCTGTCACAAAAATAGTCGGAGTTTTACCTAAAGCGCGTTCAGGTTTTTTTTCAAAAACTTCACTCGGAGTCGGATTTCCCGTTAGTATAATTTTATTTTCCGGAAAATAGTCTTTACTTGTTACCCTCGAGATCGCGATTTTTCTTGCAAAAAAAGAAGAATATCTATTTGCCCTTCCCACGACTGAAGTTTGTTCATGAATAATTACCGTTATTCCCAAAAAGTAACCTACAATAACAACCGGAAATGCGGCGAATCCGCCAAAAGACAGGATTAAATCGGGTTTAATTCTAGTCAGGAGAATAAATGCATGAATAAATCCTATCGGTATCTTAAGAATTGACGGAAATGTGTGAATTGTTAATTTCCTCTGAATCCGACCGGCTGTAATTCCATATGTTTTAATGTGGTATTTGGGAAAATAAATCGACGAAAGTGATGGTACCTTCTGCCCCTCGAGTGAACTTTTAAATCCAATCCAGCTAATATCCCAGTTTTTATTTTGCTTTCTTATTTCTTCAATAACGACAAAAGCCGTAGAACCGGCGTGACCACCCGTCATGACAATTTTTACTTTTTTATTAATCTTTGGCATAACTCGAAATATTTAAAAGTATGCCGCAGGCGATAAGTATTGTTACCAAAGAACTACCTCCGTATGAAAAAAACGGCAAAGGTATTCCTGTCAGGGGAACGAGTGCGACCATCGAGGAAATATTCAAAAATGCTTGTCCGCCTATCCAAGAAACAATTCCAATAGCCAATATTCTTGAAAATTTATCAGGGGCACGCTTGGCAATATAGATTCCTCTTATAATAAAAAAAACAAAAGCCAAAATTAAAAGTGCTGCGCCTAAAAATCCAACTTCTTCCGAAATCACCGCAAAAATAGAATCGGTCGCGGTTTCCGGTAAAAAAAGATATTTCTGCCTGGAGTGCCCCAATCCCACTCCAAATAAACCACCGGACCCGAGAGCGATAAGAATTTGTCTGATGTGATAAGACTTATCAAGAGGATCTCGGCTTCGCTCGAAAAAAGTAAGCAGGCGATCTTTTCTATAGTCAGAAAACATTATCAAAATCGATCCCAAAATCACACCCACAAGAAGCGTTAATGCAAAAAACGCAAGGGGTACACCAGCCACAAAAATTTGCACCATTGCCATACCCACTATAACGATGGTCGTGCCCAAATCAGGCTGAAGCATTATAAGAAAGGAGGAAAGAATAATGGGTAAAAGATAAGCAAGATATTTTTTATCACGGGTTGAAAGTTTGGCAATATAGAGAGCAAGAGTTAATTTTACAAATTCGGAAGGCTGAAAAGTCAAAGGTCCCAAGGAAACCCAGCGCCTTGCCCCCAAAAACCTTTCTCCAATATTCGGTATAAATACCAAAAGTAGTCCCAAAAGACTCGCAAAAAAAAGAAGACTCGCAGTTTTCTCCCAAATTTTATAATTTAGTCTACTAACGATAAAAAACAGGCATATTCCGAAAAATGCCCAGATGAGCTGTTGTTTGACAAAAAAAAATTTATCAGAAAAATTCTTTTGGGCAAGGGGTGCCGAAGCATCGGTCAGAGCAACTAGTCCTACCAACGTCAAGACTAGAGTCAGAAATAAAAGCTTTTTATCAAAAGTCTGTGAATTTTTTAGTAATTTATGTTTTCGCACACTCTTCACTTTTTCAAATTGTGGCTAACCAAAGACCAAATATGGCGAGAATTAAACCTGCTAACCATGCACGCATTACGATCTTCGGTTCCTCCCAACCGATTGCCAGAAAAGTATTGTGCAAGGGAGCCAAAGGTAAAATAGGTTTTTTAAGAACTTTCCAACCGATAATTTGTATAAACGAGGAAGAAATCTCAACGACAAAAAGGCCGCCGATAACTACAAGCGCGGCGATACTTCCTGTAAGTAGGCCGATTACTGCTAAGCTGGCTCCGAATGAAAGCGCTCCAACGTCTCCGAGATGAATTCTTGCCGGCCAGATATTAAAATAGCCAAATGCCAAAAGCGCTCCCAACCAAAGCGTAATAAATAGCGACACTGGGGTATCAAGACTATTGGCCGCAATTGCTCCGAATGCCACCAAACAAATAACTAAAAGGCCGCTTGCCAAGCCGTCAAGTCCGTCTGTTATATTTAGTGCATTTGAAAAAGCAACTATCACAAAGGCCGCAAAAGGAATATACCAATAACCCAAGTGAAGCGTCTTTTCGAAAAGCGGAATGTGTACAATCTCTATTCCTAGTTTCTTAAATAAAACAAAACCCACAATAAATCCTAATATCCACTGCAATACAAATTTATGTCTTCTGGTAAGTCCAAACCATAACCCCACCAAACCAGGTTTGGGTTTGGCCAACATTTTTATAAGATCATCATATAATCCCAATAAACCAAAAGATAAAAATGTAAAATATATTACGAAAAGTTCTGTTTTAAAATTGTAAGAGCTTCTGATGTAGACGCCCATTCTTGACGCGAACGGAAATAGAAATGTAAAAAGAATAGTAACTACTAATATTATTAAAATTCCTCCGCCAACCGGAGTTCCGGCTTTTATATCGTGTAATTTATCAAAAAGCGGAATTTTCCCCTTTAAAGGGGCCTCTTTTTTCCTGGTTAGCTTAAGTTTATAAAGAAGATCTATAAAAGGAACGACTAAAAGGCTGGTAATAGAAAAAGAGAATAGTAAAAGTCCTAAAGCCAAGGGCAGTATGTTTGGCGTATTCATAAGAAAAAAGTAGAATTATGATACTTTATTATATAGTATTATAGTCTAACTGAATCTACGCAACAAGCGAGAAACAACTTCATCTAATCCGATAGATCGAGACCCTTTGATCAAAACTATAGAGTTTTTCTGAATCCGTGGTACTAAAAGTGGCATAATCATCTCTTTCTTAATCACCCAAGCAACTTTCTCCCTCCCTAAAATCTTACCAGCCTCAATAACAGTTGTTTTGCTTGCTTTTCCGACTCCGATAAGATAGTCGATATTCATTTTTCCAATAATTTTTCCCAGTTTGAGATGGTAATATCTTTCTAACTTCCCAAGTTCCAACATATCCCCAAAAATAACTATCTTATTTTTCTTATTAGCAATTTTTTGAAAAGTTTTAAGAGTATATTTGGCTGCTGCCGGGTTATTATTATAAGAATCGTCTAATAGTAACGCACCGTTTTTAAGTTTTATGATATTCATTCTGTGTTCCGGAATCTCATATGTTTCAAGTCCCTTTTTTATATTTTCAAGAGAAAATCCCAGGTTTTTGGCAACGGCTGCTGCAGCTAAGGCATTATCAACAAATTGGCTCCCCACAACCGGTATTTCAACCCAGACACTTTTTTTTGGATCCTTATCAAAAATTAATAAAAACTTCATTCTTCCGTCATTTTGCAGTTGTTCTTGAGAAGAAATTACTTCGCCACCAGTTCCAAACCAGACAGTCCTCGCTTTCAGGCTATCTTTTAATTTAACTAAAAACTTGTCCGAATTATTTAAAATCGCAACACTACCCTCTGACAGTCGCCTTATCAATTTAGATTTTTCTCTAAAAACACCATCAGCATCTCCAAAGAAGTGAAGGTGTGTAGGATATATGTTAGTTATCACTCCAATATCCGGTTTTGCAAGCCAAAGATAAAAATCCATTTCACCGGGAAATTCAACGCCCATCTCAAGTACAAGAAATCTTGCTTTAAAATTACATCTGAGAATTGTAGAAGGAATATTATAGATAGGATCTATATTGGCATAAGAATATACTGTCTTATTTTCGGTCTTCAAAATTGACGCAAGCATCTCTTTTGTTGTTGTTTTTCCCGCACTGCCCGTTATACCGATGACTTTAATGTCTGTAACATTTTTTAATAAAATTAAATAATATTTTGACAATCTTCTTTTAATAGGATGAACAATCCATTTGCGAAAATAAATTTGTATTTTATCTCTTAATTTCTTGGGTCTATTGGAAGGATGAATAAAAATATGCTCATCCGGCAGGTTTGTACCCACCCACCAACGAAGACTATTAATAAATAAACTTTTCATACAAACTATACAATTTTACACTGCTAGTATTGAAAAACAAAAATATCTGCTACAATTTCAAAATTGTTTCACTTTTATGAGCAAGGAGCCAATTTATTATTTAAACGGCAAGTTTGTACCCAAAAGCAAAGCAAGAATAAGTTTATGGGATTTAGGACTTCTTAGGGGTTATGGTGTTTTTGACTACATAGTAACCTACAAGGGAGGAAAACCTTTTCTACTAAAAAAACATTTAAAAAGGCTCAACAATTCAGCGAAACTCATCGGCCTAAAGCTTCCATGGATTTCGCGAGACCTCGAAAAACTCGTTAAAATAACAGTCAAAAAAAATAAAAACGGTAAAGAAAAAATTATAAGAATTATCGTAACCGGCGGGGAAACTACGGATGGAATTAGTTTGGGTCCCAAACCAACCCTTGCAATAATTGTTTATGACAGGAAACGTTACCCCGCATCATTATACAAAAAAGGTGTCAATGTAATAACTTTCGATTACAATCGTGAGTCTCCTCAGGCAAAAAGTTTAAATTATATTCAGGCTGTAAAAGCCATGATGATGGCGAAAAAGAAAAGGGCCATTGAAGCTATTTATATTTATAAAAAATTGGACAAAGTCTATGAAGGAACTCAGAGTAGCTTATTTTTAGTTAAAAAGGGAAAAATATTAACGCCCGATGGAGAAACTCTTCCGGGTATAACAAGAGAATTAATAATTAATTTATCTAAAAAGTTATACCCAACATTTATGAAAGCGGTTAAAATTGGTGAGCTTTTTAATGCTGACGAAGTCTTTCTTTCAGCCAGTAACAAAGAGATCCTTCCGGTTGTAAAGGTTGACAATAAAATTATAGGGGACGGGAAACCTGGCGAAATTACTAAAAAAGTAATGAGTGAGTTTAGAAAATTCGTGGAAAGTGGTAAGTGGTAACTTATCTTAAACTTTTAACGGCTTCCTTAAACTGATTACCTCTATCTTTATAATCTTTGAACATATCAAATGAGGCTGCGGCGGGGGATAACAGCACTATTCCGCCCTTGGGAGTTACTTTAACAGCTTCTTCTATTATCTTTTTTGTTTTTGGATAACCAAGCTCTGTTATATTTTGTTTGTAACCAGATTTTTGAAGTGATTTTTTTATTTTTTTAGAAATATCACCTATTATGATACTATTCAGAACTGTTGATTTTGTAATTTCTTTTGCCATCTCGTCATAATTTAAACCCTTGTCAGATCCACCCAAGATAAGGGTAATCGGTTCTGAAAATGATTTAATTGCTGCAATGGTGGTCTGGGGGTTTGTGGAAAACGAGTCATTATAAAACTTAACGCCGCCAACCTCTCCAACCAGTTCTAGTCTATGTTCCAATCCTTTGAAGGAAAATACAGTTTGTTTGATTGAATTGATACTCGCTCCTGCAAGGTAGGATGCGCAAACCGCAGCACAAACATTTTCCCAATTATGTCTACCTCTTAGCAACAAGTTTTCTACTCTTCCAATCTCTATCTTCTTATTTCTAATTTCAAGTAATATTCTTCCATTATTAACATACGCTCCGTTTACTTTTTTTGAATTACTGAAATAGAATACTTCTCCTCGGGTTAGCTTCGAGAATTTTCTAGAGTCTTTGTAATCGTATGCGAGCACTGCAAAATCATTATCTTTTTGATATTTGACTATTTGGGTTTTCGAATTTACATACTCATCCCTATCCCTATGCCAGTCTAGATGATCTGTGGTTATATTTAGAACAACTGCGATGTGCGGGCTTTTGTGCAAGTCTATAAGTTGAGTGGAAGATAATTCTAATACAACCCAGTTAGTTGATTTCAATCTCGGTAATAAATCCAACCGAGGAATACCAATGTTTCCGGCCAGATAGACGTCGTAGCCGGCGCTTTCTAATATATTAGAAATTAAGGTGCTTGTTGTCCCCTTACCTTTAGTACCTGTAACGCCGATTATCTTTGATGGTGATAAATCAAAAAAAAGTTTGATTTCGCTTGAAATTTCAACTCCTGCCTTTTCAGCCTCTAATATTGCCGGTAAATGTCTTTTTACGCCTTGCGAACGAAAAATTATGTCGAAGTTCTTTAATCCTCCTGATAAATATTTTTCACCGCAGATGACCTTTAAATTTCTCTTATCAATTCCTTTGAAGTCTAAATCCTTTTCTTCTTTTTGATCAAAAATCGTTATTTCTAAATCCTTGTCTTGCAAAAATCTTACAACGCTTGAGCCTTCTATTCCTAGACCGATAACTGCTACCTTCTTACCTTTGAAATCTCTCATTATCACAATCACTTGGGGGAAAATAGTTTTTTACTGTCTTTGTAGACAGTTCTGATTTCGTACAATCTTTTTCTACGCAGCTCAATTTGGCGAGGGCGTCTAAATTCCTTAATCTCCCTTTCGTTAAAACCAAGTAAGAATATTTCCGGCACCAACTCTATCCCCAATTCCTTCTTGGCTTTATTGTAAATTGTTTTCATTACTTCAAGATAGTCTTTGGCTGTCGCCTTGCCCTCATTGACAATAAAGTTGTGATGGTCTTTTGAAATGGCTGCGCCACCCATTCTAAAACCAGTCATTTTTAAAAGATGCTCAATTACGAAACCTGCACTGGTTGTAGGGATTCCAAGCTTTTCCTTTTGCTCTTGAGTTAAATTATGGAAAGCGCAGCCCGGAGCGTTTCTTGGCTGCAAGCTTTTTCTTTTCGCCCACTCGTATCGAACGTATTTTGCTTTTTCAACATCACCCTTATAAAGTAGAAAAGTCGCATCGAGTATAATTTCTCCGGTTTCTTGGAAACGGCTTTTATCATAATCGACCCCAAGGTCCTCGATATTCAGGGTATGAATACCGCCCTGAAGATCAAGCACTGTTACAGTATCCACTACTTCACTTATGAAATGAGTTCCTCCATGGATGTTATTAAATATCGCTCCTCCAATTGTTCCAGGAATACCTGCGTACCATTGGAAACCCGTAATACCTTTCTCTAGAAGGAAATCAGTTGCTTTTGGAAGATTTACACCACTATCCATTTTGACCCGAACACGCGGATTTTCTGATTCATCATAATCTAAATCTTTGAACTCGTACTTAAAAGTGCCGACTTTATCATCAGATTCCCAACGGTATACAGGTTTTTTAAACGTTTGAAGCTCAATTTTCTCAGTTCGTTCTCCAAGAATTTCAATTTTATCCGAGCGATCAATCAGAACTAGTCCTCGTATACCTTCATCTGAAATTAGGACATTACTCCCATCACCAAGAATAGTTATCGGAATATTAAGTTTCCTGGCTTCAATAACCGCTTTTTTGAATTCTTCTGTTGTTTCAGCTTCGTAAAAAATATCCGCCAGCCCTCCGATTTTTAAGAAAGTATGGTTTGCCAAAGACTCATTCAATTTTGCTCTATCTCCTAAAATTTTCATTAATTTATTTATATTTTCTTTCACGCTTTATATTATCTCATATCAATTCACCCAATGTCATGCTCAGTAAAAGATATATACTTGCCTTATGAGAGAAATTTCAATAGAAAGACCTTCGAAGTTAAATGGAAAAGTGAAAGTTCAAGGGGCCAAAAATTCTGCGATGAAGCATATTTTTGTTCCTTTATTTACTAATGGGGAATTTATACTAGAAAATATTCCTAGAACAGGCAGTACAGAAAAACATATCGAGATAATTAAAATATTAGGTGCAAAAGTAGATTGGCTTGATAAAAATACTTTAAAAATTAATACTAAAAACGTCACAAAAGCTAAAATAATTCCAAAAGAACTTTTATATTACACAAGCGATGCAAATAAAGTTATTCCAATACTTGCATCCAGATTTGGCAGTTGTCTTGTCGAAGTAGATCCCCAAAGATCTGATCGTGGAGGCGACCAAATTGGGTCAAGAAGTTTTGATGAAATAATACCTACACTGAAGATGTTCGGGATTGGCACAAGATACTTAAACACAAGATTGGTTGAGTTTTATCTTACATCAAGCAAGCCTTTCAACTTTATTCAACCTAATAACTCTTTCACCGTTAGTGTTTTAGGACTATTTAGCGCTCTTTTTAAAAAAGGCGAAAGTACAATTGTTAACTACACTTCTGTACACGAATTTGATGATATTGTTGAATTCCTAATCGCTGCAGGCGCAAAAATAATAAAAACAGAAAACCATTTACAAGTATTCGGTCCTATCCAAATAAAAGGCATTACTTACAAAAATATGCATGACCCACACGACCTTGTAACTTGGATATCTGCAGCACTAACAACAAATTCTGAATTAACAATAGAAGGAATTGAGTATAAAAAAATGAAATTACAAACTCTGGAGAAAACTTTTGACAAAATGAATATAGATATAGATTTACATAAATTCACAACTAGAATTAATCCGCAGCTAACGAGCATCAAACCTCTAAAAATTTACGCCGGTCAATATCCGTTATTTACTTCCGAATGGCAAGTCCTTATTTCCCCTTTATTGACCCAGATTCAAGGAAAATCAGAGATTATCGAAACAACATTCGCCAACAGGATGCAGCATTGGAATGAAATGGCAAAAATGGGTGTCAAGTTTAAATTTTTCAAAGATCCTAAATACCCTGAAATAGACGGAAAACCCCGAGCAGTGAAAGTTAACGGCCCACAAAAACTTTATGGGGCTAAAGTTGACGCGCGGGATGTTCGAACAGGTGCCGCGCTCGTTATTGCAGGCTTAATTGCAAAAGGGAAAACCGAAATCAAAAACATAGAACACATCGAAAGAGGATATGAAAATTTAGTAGAAAGACTAAAATCCTCGGGAGCGAGTATTAACTATGTTTGAATAGATTATTATATATATGGAATATGTCTCCAGCGCCCATTGTTAGAACAACGTCACCTTTTTTAACATTTTTATTTATCCACTCTAAAGTTTTTTTATGTCCTCCAAGATAGAAAGCTTCAGGGTTGTTTTTTCTAGTTTCCTTTGCAAGCAGTTCAGATGAGACAGAGGCGTCTTTTGATTCTCGGGCGGAAGCGTAGATATCCATAAAACCAACAATATCTGCATCTGCAAAGGCTTCCGAAAATTCTTTAAATAAAGCCTTTGTTCTCGAATAGGTATGAGGTTGAAAAATTGACACAATTCTTTTTTTAGGAAACCATTCCCTCGCGGCTATCAGAGCTGCTTTGATTTCTTCAGGATGGTGAGCATAGTCGTCAAAAAATAATGCTTTCTTATATTCACCCATTTTCTCAAATCTTCTTCTACATCCCAAGTAAGATGATAAACCTCTCCTTAAATCCAACTTGTCTATCCCCAGAAAGTTTCCAACTATAAATGTAGCTGCTGCATTTTGTACATTGAACCTACCGCGAATGTTCAATTCCAAATTGTCGAAAATCCTATTTTCTTTCTTGGAATACAAAGAGAAAAACGTTTTCTGAGCTTTAAACTTAATGACCTTTATTTGCCAATCCGCTTTTTGATTAAAACCATAAGTTATCACCGGTTTTCTTAACCCTTTGATAGCGTCGGAAACATTAGAATTATCAATGCAGGCAATAAGCAAGCCATCACTAGGAAGTTTCTCAAACAGCTTTCTAAAGGCTTTTTTTGTATCCTCAAAAGATGCATAAATATCAGGATGGTCATATTCTATATTTGTAACAACCAAAATTTTAGGATTTAAAAGCATAAACTTTGGGATATTGTTAACTCCCGGAGAAACCACATATTCGTCAGCCTCGCAAACAAAATTTTTCCCTTTTTTATCAAATCTCCCCGAAACCCCAATCGGGTAAATATTACCAACACCTATTGCAAAGGAAGGATGTAACCCCGCATCGTTTAATAAAACTGTTATCATTGATGCCGTAGATGTTTTACCTCCTACTCCGCAAACGCCGACAACTTCCTTCGTATTAGCAAGTTCTGCTAAAAATTCTGCAAAGGTTGTTATCTTAATACCTAGATTTTTTGCACTTTGAACCTCAGGGTTTAAAAGTCCACTATGAGCTGCTGTCGTTACCAGTAAATCAGGTCTTGGACTTAAATTTTTTTCGCCAAATCCAATATTCCAATCAATATGATTCTTTCTAAGAAACACATCCGTCACAAATTCTTCTTCTACATCACTGCCAGTAACCTTAATCCCTAAATCTCTCATGCATAATGCTAATGCGGTCATTCCCACGCCTTTTATACCAGTCAAATGAACGTGTTTAAGTTTTGTTATATCCATACTTACCGTATAATTTCTTTCACCCCACCTTTTAAAGCAACTTCCACTGCTTCTTTGTCTGACCAGTCGTATTCGACTCCGTTATAAACCATGCTTTTTTCATGGCCCTTTCCGAAAATGACTACGACATCGTCTTTTTCAGCTAATTTTTGTATTGCAAACGAAATCGCTTCCCCCCTTTCGGGAATCCTAATATAAACGCGCTTTCTACTTCGATGATTCGAATCATCATACTGATTTAACTCAATTTCCTTGGCATTTGTTTTTTTTGCACCTTTAAGAATTTCCCTGATTATTTTATTAACGTCCTCGCTTCTGGGATCTTCGGCTGTAAAAATAGACGCATCCGCCAGCTTAACCGAAATCTTGCCCATCATAGGTCTTTTCAAAACGTCTCTTTCACCCGCACAGCCAAAAATAGAAATTACCCTCCCTTTATGTCTTTTTCTCAAAAGCATAAGTACGTTTTCCAAAGAGTCTGGCGTATGTGCAAAGTCAATATAAATATTAATCCCCTTATCATTTTCTACTTTTTCCAGTCTTCCCGGTAATTGCGGTAAACTTGCCAAAGTTTGCTGGATACTTTCCCAACTAATATCTAACCTCCTGGCGGCTGCTATTGCAGCCAAAAGATTTAATGCATTATACCTACCAACCAAATTAGATGTTATCTTATATTTTTCCTTCCCAATGTTAACTGCAAACCTCATCGCTTCATTTAAATGAAGTGGGCTGGCAGTATAATCTGCTTTACTCTTCAGAGAGTATGTTAGAAGCTGCGTCGTTTGTCTTAAAGTCTTTTTTATAAAATCGAAGGACTCGTCATCCTTATTTAAAATTGCCGTATTTACGGACTTAAAAAGTTTTGCTTTGGCTTCTTTATAGGCATCAAATGTTTTATGATAGTCAAGGTGCTCGTGAGTTATATTTGTCAAAATTCCCATTTCAAAATTAATCCCCGCCACTCTTTCCTGATCAAGTCCATGCGAGGTTACTTCGAGAACCGCATACTCGCAGTCAGCCCCGACCATGTGCGATAAAAATTTCTGGAGTGCAAGTGGTTCTGGATTCGTCACATGGAATCCCGTATCCAATTCCTTATCAGCTATTCTGGCGCTAATTGAAGAAACAAGACCAACGCTTTTCCCAGCGTTTTTCAAAAGCCAATATAACACATGTGCTACAGTTGTTTTTCCTTTGGTCCCTGTTACTCCAATCACTTTCAAAGACTTACTTGGATATCCATACCAAGCGGAGGCTAGTATACTTAATGCCAGGCGAGAATTTGTTACTTTTACGTATGTAATTTTTTTTAACCAATCTTTTTTTGGTTCTATCTCCCCAACAATCACGCTGGCTTTTTCTTTTATAACCTGAGGAATAAACATATGAGCATCTGTTTTTACTCCTTTAATCGCAACGAACAGAGTCCCTTTTTCTACCTGTCTTGAATCATCATTAATAGCATTCACGTTAACATCGGTAGAACCATAAGTTTGGCCTAAAGAAGTGCTTTCAAGAAGGTTTGCTAGCTTCATTTGATTTCCTTAATCTCTGCACCAAGCGAGCGTAGATTCCTTGCAAAGTCCGGGTGTCCTCGATACAAAGAATCTGCATTTAAAATGACCGTTTCTCCCTCTGCAATCATCGCAGCCATCACCATTGCAACAACAGCACGAATAATATATGGCGCCTCAAGTGTGCCACCCTTGAGTTTCTTTCCTGCTATTACCACGACTCTATGGGGGTCAGCCATAATAACCTCCGCTCCTAACTTTGTTAATTCGCTCGTCCAGAAAAGTCCGGATTCATACATCCAATTGTGAAATATCATGTAACCACTTGGAGCGGTTAGCGCTAAAGGAATAAAGTTTGGTAGAAGGTCAACAGGAAGTCCGGGCCAAGGTTGGGCTCTAACAACGTTAGTCTTTTTTTCAAAAGAGCCTGTAAATCGTATGTCCTGATTCTGGCGAACAATTGCTGTGTCATTTTCGTACTCAATATTAATGTTAAATTTGGAAAATTCATAATTTATCTGGGGAAAAAGCTCCGGATGTGAATTGTGTACCTTTATTTCACCACCGGTTGCGGCACCAAGAGCGAGAAAGGTTGCTATTTCGTTGTGATCATGCAAAAGCTCATATGTTACAGGTGACAAATTCTTCCCACCGCTTATCTCAAGGACATTTGTTCCAACTCCTTTTATATCTGCTCCGGCCTTAACCAGAAAATTGCACAAATCCTGTACCTGTGGTTCAGAAGCAACGCCATTCAATCCTGTTTTCCCTTTTAAAGTTACCGCAATCATTACAAGTGTACTCGTAACCGAAACGGCCATTTCTGTTAGCCAAACATTTGTTGCAACTGCACTGGTAGCGTCCATCACAACGCCATCGTCTACTTCTTTAACAACAATTGATAGGTCACGGAAGGTTTTATAAAAAGGTTCAAAAGGCCTAATTCCAAGAGTACAACCGCCCGGAAGTTCGGAAAAATCAACCTTCCTAAAACGCCCCAAAAGCCCCCCCCACATGAGAGCCGATGCTTTCATATCCCCCAAATCTTCTTCGCTCAAACTATGAAAGTCCATGCTGGAATTATCCAAAATCATCGTCTTCCTCACCTTGTCCCAAGCAATCTTTCCTCCTAACTTCTTCAAAATATGAACTAATTTGTCAACATCACTAATATCGGGAATGTTTTGAAGCGTTACTTTCTCCTCAAAAAGAAGCGTTGCAGGCAAAATGTGTACAGCAGAGTTCTTGCTTCCTGAAGGGTAAATTTCGCCCGATAAAACCTGACCGCCCCTAACTTTAATATTCATATCGTACTTATATATTCTATCACTAAAAAGCTAATTTTCAGGCTGAATTCCAAAATGAATAAACAAATCACTTGCAATTTTATACCAAAGAGGAGCCGCGGTCTCAGACGCCCAAGGAGATGATTTCGGTTCCTTAAGACTTATAAGCATCACAAATTTAGGATCGTCGTATGGAGCAAAGCCAATATATGATGCAATCGTCTTCTCTTCATCATAGTGCCCCTCAATCGGAATTTGAGCGGTTCCGGTTTTCCCGGCCACCCTAAATCCTCTTTTATATGCCCATTTCGCTTCGCCGCTTTTTGCTGCCTCGACCATCATTCCCGTCATTTCACCCGCTGCCTTTTCGGAAATAACTCGTTTCCCACTTACCGGTTTTATATCCTCTTCCCAAGAATCCTCCTTAATTTTATCTACAACCTGTGGAGTAATTTTTAACCCTTTATTCGCAATCACCGAAACCGCCGAAACCATCTGAATGGGACTGACCGCCACCCCCTGTCCGAATGCCGAAGTTGCCAAATCAATTTGCCCCCACTCGTCTTTTTCTCTTAAAACAGGATTGGCTTCTCCTTGCAGATCTATACCGGTTTTCTCTCCTATTCCAAAGCTACTAAGATAATCATATAATTTTTCGCTGCCAAGTTTTTGGGCAACATAGACCATGCCTACATTATCTGAGTGAACAATAACGTCAATCATTGATGATTCGGGATAATAAACCTGATCCCACGTCTCAATCAAATACTTATCAATCGCGATTGGGCCGCTACATTTATCACACTTAGTTTCTGGTCGAACAACGCCCGCGTCAAGTGCTGATGTCATTACCAAGATTTTGAAAATCGACCCGGGTTCAAATGACTGAGAAATTGCAGGATTTGTAAAAAACTCATTTCCAAATTTCCAGTACTTGTCCGGCTCATACGAAGGATACGAGCTCATTGCCAATACCGCTCCATTTTTGGGATTAATAACAATTCCTACGCCGCTTTCTGCTTCATATTTTTCTAAACCCCGAACCAGCTCTCTATCAAGAGTAATCTGAACAAATTTATCTATGTGTGTCAATAAACTTACGCCTTTAACAGCCGCAGCCTCTCTTCCCCTTTCAAGAAGAATCGGAAGTCCACCCACATCTCTTTCTTGGAGTAAATATCCGGGTTTACCCGATAAAGCGATATCATAAAAACCCTCTAGCCCAAAATAGCCAACGTCTCCTCCCTCTTCATCTTTTCCGACAAAACCCAAAAGCTGGGCAGCCATTGAAGCTTCGGGATAGACACGCTTTTCTTCCTTTTCAAACCCGATGCCCTCTAAATTAAGACTCTCTATCTCCTCTTTCACAACTCTATCGACTCTGTGCTTAAGGGGTACCCATAAAGCACCTTCTTTATCTAAAAGATTATTAAGTCGGTCGATTTCTATAAAAAGCTCTTTTTTGTCGTTTACGTCTTCAACAAAGAAAGGTGCGAGTCTTTCAGCTAATTTTTCGGTATCCGATTTGAGATCAGGTAAGTTTGCAAAAACAAGGTATACCTCGCCGCTTGCTGCAAGCCAACTTGCGTCAGATGCTAAGATATCGCCGCGAGTAGCCGAAACCAAAGATTGGCTTTGATACTGACTTCGCGCTTGAATTGAAAGTTCTTTTCCCTTCAATATCTGCCAATAAAATAACCTAACAAGAAGAGTTAAAAAGGCGATCAAAAACAAATAGAATATTATTTTGAGTCGAAGTGTCATTTGTCATCTTATAACTTGGGCAAAAGGATCTCCGATTTTTATGTAAAACGTATTACTAGCTTTTACGTATCCCAGAGCCTCGGCTTTCTCGCTAAGAGAAAGAAGTGATGTGGATTTAATCAACTCGTCCTCCAGTTTTTTGTTTTCCTCGCTAATAACATGAGACCTATTTTCCAAATCTGAAAACTCCGCGCCAAGAGCCCCCTGTTGAACGCTGAATATGACTTGTATGAATATAAAAAAGGCCAGCAAAAACCATAAAGATTTGGCTCCAGGTCTTAATTTATTTCGGTAGTCTCGTTTTTTGGTAAATCTCATTTTTTTTGTAAAATTCTCATTTTTGCGCTTCTAGCCCTCGGATTTTCCTTAATTTCTTCCGTACCGGGAATAATGGCTTTTTTTGAAATGATTAAAGCTCGTCCTGAATCCTCTATCACTTTAAAAAAATGCTTTGTCAGTCTGTCTTCCCCCGAATGAAAACTAATTACGACAAGTCTTCCACCAGATACTAGTAGTTCTAGCACTTGGGGTAAGGCTTGTCTTAAATTATCAAGCTCGCTATTGACGGCAATCCTTAGGGCCAAGAAAGGTAAAGTTGCGCCGTGAAGCTTTGGCTTTATCTTGTAATCGTCACCGATGACCATTAAAAAATCTCCAACAGTTTTTATTTCTTTCTTCTCCCTTACGTCAATTATCTTTTTTGCCAAAACTTTCGCTCTATCCTGGGTTAAGGTTTCCTTAAAAACCTGGGTAAGCTGACCAATATTAAGCGCTTTCAACAGGTCCGAGGCGGTGACTTTTTGATTAACACTATCCAGTCGCATGTCCAAAGGTACCGTTGAATCCTGAAACGAAAACCCCTTAATTTTTTTGGTCAATTGATAACTGGAAATCCCCAGATCAAAAAGTATCCCGTCAACTTGATCAAAGCCTTTTTCTAGCGCGATTTTCTTTAGATCTTTGAAGTTGCCATGAACGAGAGTATATGACCCCCGAGTCGGACTCGGAGTAGGGACGGGTACCATACGATACCCGTCAGGGACAGACACCGTATGGTGTCTGTCAGGGCAGGCTTCTATTAATCTCTCTCTAGCTATCTCCAAAGATTCGCTGTCCGCTTCAATCCCCAAAACGTTACCACCAGACTTAACAATTTCTATTGCATGACCACCTAAACCAACCGTTGCGTCAATATAGCGTGCTTGCCTGCCTGCAACTCTTTGCAGAGCACCGCGGGCAGGATTTTTAATGTGCAAGGCACTAAGTACTTCTCGAACCATCACCGTCTTGTGATTATTGTCTTTTTCGTTCATCTCTGGCCAACTCCTCGATGTAAGCCGCAGAATCTTTTGCCAAGCTTTTTTCCTTTTCTAGCCAGCTTTCTTTGTTCCAAATTTCAATCCTATCGCCAAGTCCGATGAAATAAAGTTCGTCCTCAAGATTTGCGTAACTTACGAGCCTATCGGGAATAACAATTCTTCCTTGATCATCAGGTACGGACTCATATGCTGAACTGAAAATAAACCTTTCGGTGTCCCTAACCGGTGTGGGTAACATCTTTTGACTTCCGGTCAATCTTTTTAATAACGCCTCCCATGAATCTCTGGCAACCAAAACCAAACAACCCTCATACCATTTGGCTAAAATAAAGCTTTCTCCAAGATCGCGTCTCAAAGGAGCAGGAACCGCAACGCGTCTTCCTGCTGCAAATTTTGCTAAATATGTTCCCAGGAACATTATTATTTGTCATAAGGGCAGATGAGGTTTGAAATAGTATTCACCATTTCTCACCATTTATAACCATTCTGATCTATTTTCACATAGGTGTCAAGGCCAAGATTACCCGAAACTTGAAGCTGTCTCAAACTTGTGTAAAATTGAGGGCTATTGAGTGCTTCCGAAGAAAATTCCTATATCGGAAGACCTATTTTCGAAAAGTTTCTGCCAGTTATTACCGTCCCAGTAATAAACATTATCAAAACCTAAATCTACTGTTCCGGAAACTTTTTGGGGAGACGAAGAAAAGATTCCATAAGGACCTGTTTCGACGTCAGAGGGAGATTCTCCCGGATATCCAACAGTACTCATAGCTACAAAAAATTCCTCGGACTCTTTTTCCAGCTCATAGTTAAATACTTTATCGATTGACGTCAAAAGGTCGGTTGAAGTTTGCATATGAAATTCGCTTTCAAATTTTGCCAGAAGTTTCCCTTGGGAATTTCTAAATTTCAAACTAATTGTCCCTTCCTCAACTCCTTCATCATACCTAAACTTACCGGAAGACTCACTTCCCAAAAGGAGATCGGCTTCGAAATTATCTTTAGCCTTAACGTCTACCGTCCCCGGAACTCCTTGAAGGACACCGTCTTTGGTCTTATATAAAAGTTCATAATCTAGACTTGCCGCGTCAATTGTAATTTTATCTATATTAAGATACAAATAATGACCGTCTTCGCTTGGCGTGAGGGAAACAATGGGGCGCTCATTTAAGGCAACATCCAAAAGTGCAATCTCTTCTTCAGGTTCTTCAGATTCTCCTCCCTTTCTTCCCCGAACAAATAGAAAAGCCCCGACAATTACCAAAATTCCGATTCCAAGAAGTATAAGCGGTAGGTATTTTTTCATGAATTATATGGTTGAATAGTTAAATTGTTACATGGCTAAAAACTACTGTCAATCATACAGCCATCTAATCATAAAGCTATCTAGCTATTTCCTAATTTCTCCTTAAACCATCCTTCCAAATTGTCGATAATGACTCTTTCCTGCTTCGCCGTATCCCTATCTCTTATTGTTACAGTGTCATCTTCGAGAGTTTGAAAATCTATTGTCACACACCAAGGCGTTCCAACCTCATCTTGCGCGAAGTAACGTTTGCCAATGTTACCGCGGGAATCCCATACTACGTGCAGATTTTTTGATAATGTTTGGTAAATTTCTCTTGCTTTACTTGCTAAGTCATCTTTGTTTGCCAAAAGAGGAAAAACTGCTGCTTTATATGGTGCAAGCCGAGGGTTTAATTTTAAGTAAACCCGAGGTTCTGAACTTGTCGAAGAATCCTCTGTTAAAGCATCAATAAGGAAAAATAATGCTGCCCTGTCAACACCACCAGAAGTTTCAATTACCCAAGGAACATACTCCTCACCAGCATCATCTTTATAAGAAAGCTTATGGTTTTTAAGATCGTAGTCTCCCCGATGATGAATTCCCTCGAATTCTTTCCAGCCGAACGGGGAATTGTACTCGATATCAGTAGCAAAACGTGCATAATGGGCTCTTTCATCCGACTCATGGTCCCTGTGACGAAGGTTTTCTTTTTTTATTCCAAGTCTTTTATACCAACTTAGTCTTTCTTCTTTCCAGTATTCAAATGTCTTTTTAGATTCTGACTCATCCGGTTTTACAAAATACTCCAGTTCCATTTGCTCAAATTCCCTGCTTCTGAAAGTGAAATTCCCCGGAGTGATCTCATTCCTGAAAGCTTTGCCTATTTGTGCTATTCCGAAAGGAATTTTTATTCTTGTCGAATCAACGACGTTTTGAAAATTGACAAAAACTCCCTGGGTAATTTCTCCCCGAAGATATGCCTTCTGTTTGGGTTCAGTTACACCTAAAAATACCTCTGTCATCAAATTAAACGACTTTGGTTCTGTCCATTCAACTTTCTGACCCTCGTGCGTTTTCTCATGTTCTACTTTTGCCTCTTCGTTATCGGCACGAATTCGCTGGTGACAGATCTTACATTCAACTAAGGGGTCTGTGAATGCATCCAAATGGCCTGATGCTTTCCAGACTTCGGGGTTCATGATTATCGCCGCGTCAATTCCCACAACGTCTTCACGATCATAAACCATGTCTTTCCACCATTGTCTCTTGATATTATTTTTAAGCTCAACCCCCAAAGGTCCATAGTCCCAAAACCCGGTTAACCCCCCATAAATCTCACTTCCTGGATATATAAATCCCCGTCTTTTGGCAAGAGAAGTAATTTTCTCCATCAAATCCATATTTGAATTATAACTATTTAATTGATTCTTATCCATAGGTCGAACTATAATCAAAACACTCATGTCTCATACAGGAGAGAAAATCTGCTTTACCGTAAATGCACTCATAACTCACAAAGACAAAGTTCTGCTGGTTTTTCATAAAGACTATCAAACTTGGTTTCCACCAGGCGGTCATGTTGAAAAAGAGGAAGATCCGGAAACTGCTGTTTACAGAGAAATTGTTGAAGAAACAGGATTAACTAAAAACGAGTTAACCCCTATCGAAAACAAATTTGAAGCAAACGAAAACATTTTTTCTGATATGAGTGGAAGACTTCTTATATCACCACTTTATAGCGATATCCACACTATTGGTCCTAATCGCGAACATGTTGGTCTAAGATTCTTTTTCAAAAGCACAAAGGAAATTGTTGTATCTTCGGATGATGACACTACTGAAATAAGATGGTTTACCATCGAAGAACTTAATGGTCATAAATACAATCTGCGAAAACACGTCATATTTTACGGTGAAATCGCGATAAGGTTGTCCGCATAGATAGGCGTTTGAAAGACATCTTTGTTTCAAAACAAAAATTTACGGAATATAAAAGCCAACACTTCGACAAACTGGCGAAATTATACTACTCCTCTCCGCTATCTAATTCAAGAGTTTTAATATCTGGAAGTTTATTGTCCATAACTCCCTGCAATTCACCAAACATTCTCGAAGTATTAAGTTGCATTCTTTTAAGTTCCGTTTCTCGTTTTTTCCAAATCCTTTCCATTGACCTTCGTTCGGTTAACAAATCCTCCTCCATTGCTTTAACCCCGTCTGCGAAGGCCTCAAAGCGGTGTCTAAAAGCATCGCTTTGAATATAT
This sequence comes from uncultured Gammaproteobacteria bacterium, assembly GCA_964435575.1. GTDB lineage: Bacteria > Patescibacteriota > Microgenomatia > UBA8517 > UBA8517 > GWB1-39-12. Next base: position 25,167 of record CAYSZS010000003.1, read on the forward strand.
TCATACAGGAGCTCTAGTTTTTCATCTTTATTCACACTTGCTGATTTTGCCTGAGCTATAAGCATTAAATTACGTCTTAACACGCTAGCAATAGATAAACAATATGTTATAGACGTCACAATTACTCCTTCAATTACCTTAAAATTATCAATTTCAGAGGGTGGGTTTTCGCAGACCAGAACAATCATCGTTGCATCGTTTTTCCGCCCGTCCTCTTTCAATTTCGGAATCCAGGACTTCGTCCACTTTGCTCTCTTCGTTTCCCATAAAATTACGCCGGCTAATTTTCCGTTTTGATTTTTGACATTTTGCAAAATATCAGCTCCTTGCACTCCTTTCCCGATCGGAGTTATTTCATCGTAAACAAACGCGTTTTTCAGTTTTTCTTCCAAGTCAAGTTCAAGCACTTCACCCTGGAGTTGCTGGGATTTTTGTGTCCCTTTGGCTTTAGCTTCTTCCAAAGCCCTCTGCATATCATCGTTTTTCTTCTTTAGTTCGGCAATTTCGAGAGAAACTGCTTCGCGTTCTTGATTCGAAGCCTCTTTCCTAATTTTTTCTTCGTTCTCTACGAGCTTTCTCTTCATTTCCAATTCTCTTTCTTCATCCCGCCTTCTTAACATCCTCATTTGATCATTCATTTGTTCCAATTCTTTTAATAATTTATTGTTTCTGATAACCTCTTCCTCTTTTTCTTTTTCCAAACGCCTGATTTGAAGGTCAAAATCTTTTCTTAGCTTTTCGAAAGCCTCGTCTTCTGCTTTTTTTGAAGCTTCAATCAACTCCTTCTGATGCTGCAACTTTAAAGACTCAAGAACCTGCTCTTCCACTTGATGAGTTAAAGCTTCGGAAATCTCAATTTGCTCGCCGCAACGTGGACATTTGAAAGTTACCGCCATAATGATTCTGATTGTATCACCAATTCGAACCTCTAGGAGAGAATCTTTTTGCCAACCCGAATTGTAGACATCTCTCTCTCAGTAATCTCGACTAACACCTTGTCCGGGTCTTCCATTTTCTTCCCCAACGGCCAGAAACCCAAAAGCACGAGGACTTCCATGATGAAATCGCTCCTCAATTCCTTTAAACTTGTTTCTTGATTATTTTCGACTTTTTTCAAATATGAAATTAGTAGTTCAAAAAGACGGTCATTTTTTTCTTCATCGTGAGTCAATCTTCCCACAACTTCCATTAAAAAATAAGAAAGCGCCGCCTTTTTTAAGTTAGTTCGTATTTTCTGAAAGTCGCTTATAGTTTCCGCCTCGGTGATAACGCCCAATCCCTTTCCCCCAGATACTGAAAATCTTAGGTTACTGAAAACTTCTATATGGCCTCTTTTTCTACTTCTGGGTTTACGAACGCCCTTAGCAACAAGTCTAAGTTTCCCGAAACTCTTACTATAAATTACCAAAATTCTGTCGGCTTCGCCGTAATTTTTTCTGGCAAGAACCACTCCCTCTGAAGAAAAATTTCGGGGTCTCATCTAAATAGTCAGCCTCAATTCCTTATCGGTTTTTAAGAAAAATTCTTCTTTGTGTTTTTTAAGACTGACAGAATACAAAGGGGAATTGGTTCCGGGCTGTTTTTGAATGAATAATCCATACTCTTTATCTACCTTGAAAGGCAATTTATACTTGAGGGTTACTTTTGCAATCCCCTCGGGTCTTAGCTTGAAAAAGCCGGCAAAAACCGTTTTTTCCAATTCTTCGTAAGGGTCGGCCTTTTCTTCAACACCGGAAAAATCAATTAGTTCGCTCCCTTTGGGAACATAAATTCTCACCCAGTTTGGAAGAACCGAATTAAGCCAACCGTCATGTTTCTCCGGGTTTTTGTAAGTAATTGTCACGGTCTTTACAATACTTCCGTCTTTACCTATTTCTATCTCCTGCGAAATCTCCTCTTTAATGTACAAATTTGATTTTCTTCCGCCCAAATTGGCATTATTTATATGAAGATAGTCTCCCTCATAGTTTTTAAGAGTCCCGGCAATTCCGAAGATAGAAAGCGCTTCCTGCGACTTTTTGTCACCGGTATAAAAAAGTACGTGTTTTTCGATAAGCGACTTAAAGACCGCCTCAAAAAGAGGAGCCAGTTTTTCTTTAGGCTGCCCCAAAGCGTTGGCCAAAATCGAATTCATCAAGGGCCCGATAATCTTTTTTCTGTTATCATAATTAGGAGGAGCATAGACAATTTTCCCGGGTTCATTTTCGCTCCAAACGATAGGACCTTCTATGTCAGCAAAGCTTTCAAGCTCGTAAATGACTTGAGGACATCTGCATTCAGGAACCTCTTTTGTCGAGTACTCCCCGAATCCGGAAACACCTATTGGCCCAATTACGTCAAGGATGTTAACCAAAACCTGTGTATCAACCGCAATTATGCCGTCGATATTTTTAATTCCGACTGATTCTGCCTCTTTAGCAAAAAGTTTCATTGCTTCTCCAAAATCAGGCGACCAATTCATATCCCTGAGACGCAAATTCTCTGACAATAGGTAAGGCCCCTTAATATATTTGATGAGGGGTTCGGGGGCCGCAACTTTGGGCTTATATGTATTATCCAAATTGTAAATATCATCCGATAATACGGGTTCAAACCTGCCTTTATTGACCTTGGCAATAGAGTAGGCCGTTATAAATCCACCTGTGGGCCTTAGTTCCTTGTCATTCTGAAAAATTACTAAGTATCTTTTTTCGTCCTTGATACCTAAAAGATCCGGGGCAACCTCCAATAAGGGCTTAGAGTTTGCTACCAACTCACCGGCTACATCAACTATGTCTTTTCCTTCTTTAAGTTTTTCTCTTATTGCAAAATCAAAAGCATTTTCTGGATAGCGCTCCGGGTCAATTGAATCTACTTCTTTTTTTATCAACTCTGCCTTTTCGGAAAGTAAATCAATCTTTGGAATTAGATCGGGAATCGTCTTTATTACAAAATCAATTCTGTCTTGAGTTGTCTCTTCGGGACTTCCCAACTCTTTTGCGTCTGTAGCAAAACCAATGATATCTGCATACGGCTCAATGGTTTCGATAACTATGTCAGCTGCCTCAAACGCATATTTCGCGGCAGAAATTGCACTTTGCCCATCTTTTATATATGAACCAAAAAAGGGGACAATCTTAAGCCAAGAAATCCCTTTATATGAGGAATCAAGCTCTCTCAAAGAGGTTTGAGATGTCTTCAATTCTTTTTTAATCTTTTCCAAATCTTGATCTGTAACTGCCTGTTTTATATTGTCTAAGGATTTTCTGAAAATCTGAGCTTTTGCATAAACTCTAAAACCCAACAGGCCAATAACGGCTACAACGATTACAAAGACCAACAAAATTGAGCCAAGAATTTTGGCCCGCTTACTTTTTGGAAATTTTAAAGAAAACCTCCTTATCTTTTTCATTGAAACTTCGGACTTTTTTTCGTATTTATCAGACAAAGAAATTTTAGGAATTAAAATGGATCCACTATCTTCTGTATTAAAATTTTCAGACATACTAAATATATTACACTAAACGGCTCCTTTTCCTGAAATCATTGCCCAGGGAGTTTTAAGAAGAATGAGTATATCAAAAAGAATTGATTTTTTTCTGGCATAATAAGCATCCATTTCAATTCTTTTGTCAAACTTGACTTCGCTTCTCCCTGAAACTTGCCAATAGCCTGTTATGCCGGGCTTAACCGTATGCACCTCTTTTACAAAGATATCTGTTCCAGGATATTTCTCCTGTTGCTCTCTTAACTCGTCCGGAAGGTATGGCCTCGGACCGACGATGCTCATCTCGCCTTTTAAAACGTTAAAAAGTTGGGGCATCTCGTCAATCGAAAACTTACGGATTATCTTACCCAATTTAGTTACTCTGGTATCTTTAAAAGATTTGTAACTGCCGCTTGTTCTTTTTTCAATAAAAACATTTCTGAATTTTGGGTCGGTTTTTTCCAATATATCGGCCTTAACCATCATTGAGCGGAATTTGTAAAGTCTGAATATTTTCCCGCTTTTTCCCACTCGCTTCATGTGTAAATTTTCTTTCTCGACCAAAACCGGTCCTGGAGAAGTAATCTTAATAAGAACTGCAGTTATTAGCATAACGGGAGAAAAAATGATCAGAAGAAAAAAGGAGCCAACAATATCTACGGTTCTTTTTATAACCTCGTAATACATATCCGGGCAGGATTATAGCATGGTTAATCTATAAATTCAGGGTTCTCTTCTTCTAGTTTTTTAAACAAATCTTTTACTTTTGCGGTGTCACTCATATTACAAACCAATAAAGCTCCATGCGTATCAACTACAACCACATTTTTTAAACCTACTATGGCAATCATTTTTTCTCCTTCTCCGATAATAAGAACTCCAGAACTATCAATGAATTTAGTTTTAACTTCACCTTCAATTACATTTTCTTCATTTGGCTCAATCATCGCTTTATAAAAAAGTTCCCAGGTACCCGCATCTTCCCACTCTGTCTCAGTTGCCATCGTTAGTCTCAAATCTATTGGCAACTTTTCAAAAAGCCCATATTCCACAGATACTTTTTCAAACTTCGCATACTCGGTTTTGAGTACTTCTTCGTACTTTTCAGTACCCCACGCATCCATAATTTTAACCAATCCCTCATAGGTTGCAGGTGAATATTCTTTGTAGTACGAAAGCATTAAATCTGACCTCCACGTAGCATATCCCGTGTGAATTAGATAATTATCTTTCTTAAAAAGATCGTTTGCCGTAGCTTCGTCAGGCTTTTCTATGTGCCTGACTATTTTATAAACAGGAAATCCACTTTCTTCGCCAACCTTTTCACCAAATTCGACCCATCCATTATGAATGGTTGGATATGTCGGTTTCTCATTTAGTGAAACAGATGTTCCTGTTCTGGCAGTGTATTCCATCGCTGCCTTTGCGGTATTTAAAAATATTTGAACCTTCCCAATAAAGTGATCTGACCATGAAAAAAACATAACTTCTTTTGGAAATCTTTTTTCAACAATTGCTGCAACTAAACCTACAGCCCCAAGGCTATCTTTTCTTTCTGGTTCCAATATTATATTTTCTGGAGGAATTTCAGGTCCTTGATCCATCACAAGTTGTTTGTATTTGGCTTCTGTAGAAATTAATATATCCTTTACATCAAAAGCTTTCGTATATCTTTCAAGAGTTCTTTGGAAAAAAGATTTCCCTTTAACGATATACCTAAATTGTTTTGGGTAAGACTTGGTGCTGGTAGGCCACATACGCGTGCCAAAACCGCCACAAAAGATTACTACTTTCATATATTTATTATTCTAAACACTTGTGTGAAAAAGTGTAGCAAAAATAATTATATTTATCTATTCATATGTTTTTCAACTATCTTTTTAAATTCTTTTTTGAACCTCTCCTTTGAAAACCTTTCAGCATTTTTTATCAAAACATCTCTATCGAATTTCATTTTCTCAAATCTTTTTACTGCTTTAATCAGACTTTCTTTGTTTTGTTTTTCGAAAAATACCCCCGTTTTCCCGTCAATAACTGTGTCGAGTGAGCCACCCTTTTTATAAGCTATGACGGGCGTTCCTGCAGCTTGGCTTTCAACGGCAGCTATTCCAAAATCTTCCTCTTGGGGAAAAACAAATGCTTTTGCACCTTTGTAGAGATCAACTAATTCCTCGTCAGTTACAAAACCTTTGAAAATAATGTTTTTCTTAAACTTATACTTAGACTTAAACTTTTTCTCCTCACTACCTGTTCCAACAACAACTAATGGAAATCCAAGCTCATTAAAAGCCTCAATCGCCAAATCCACCTTTTTGTAACGTACAAGTCTTGAAACAATCAAGTAAAACTTCTTCTCTCTCTTCTCCCCCGATTTTACAACGTAATCAACATCCGATATTGATTGATATGCAATATCGGGATAGCCGTAGTCGTGTCCTCTCAATCTTGGTTTTGGAGTCTGAAATTTTACAATTTCTACTGGAGGAAAAATTATTCCCGGATCACGATCATAATATCTTTTTATCCTCATCTGTACTTCGGTAGAAATTGCTACCATAACGTCGGGTCTTTGAGAAGCAATTCTGTCCCACGCTCTCAAGTAACTAACAATAGGTTTTGTTACTGCTTGCAAGGTCAAACCCTGGAGGTAAGTCTCACAATGACTCCAAAGATACCGCGTGGGGGTTAAACAATAACAAATATGAAATGTCCCCGGTTTAGTAATTATTCCTTTTGCTGCTTCGCTAGTTACGGAAATCACAAGGTCGTACCCTGAAAAATCTAGAGTTTCAAACGCGACAGGCATCAAGAAAGCTAGAATCTCGTGCCTCCTCTGCATAAAAGGAATTTTCTGTAAAAAAGAGGGGATTACTTTAGGAAAAACTTTCGCCCAAGGTGCACGCTTTTCATCATAGACAGACGTATAGAGTGGAGCTTCAGGAAACATTTCATGAAGAGCTAAAAGAACCCGTTCTGCTCCACCCCACTTATTCACCCTGTCGTAAACAATTGCTGTTTTCATCTAAATAATTCAGGAGCTTTAAGCTGAGCAAGCTTTATGAAAGTTATTGTATCTGAAGCTTTAATCTCCCCACTTCTAATCTTCTCATCCACCCGCTTTACAGGTATACTTAAAACCTGTAAATCTTCGTTATCGTCAAACCTTTGTGTATGTCTGATATCAATATCTCTTGCTAGGTACCCGTAAACTTTAAAAGTATCTTTTGATGGTTCTCCATAAACAGTACCCAGATGAAATAATTGCTTTACGTGATATCCAGTTTCCTCTTCTAATTCATTTTTTGCCACCTCTTCCGGATTATGTCCAGTTTTAACTCTTCCGGCAGGTAGTTCGATAATGATATCTCCCGCTCCGTGCTTATATTGCCTAACGAAAACTATTTCTCCCTTCTTTGTTATGGGAACTATCATTGCCACGTCACCGACTTTGGAAAGAAAATAATCATCAACTATCCTTCCGTTTGGGAGTTTAACTTTGTGTTTGAAAAGCGGAAACCAAGGGCTTGGAGAAATATCTATCTCTTCCAAGAGATTCCATTTTTTAATTTTTCTCATTTCTTTAAAATATGTAAGGAATCCATTATATTTTGTTTATGGTCAAAAGCCATTTCTCGAGGTAGTGAATCTAGCCTAAACCATTTTCCTTGAGTTGCATCATCTGAAACCTTAAATATTCCTTCAAAATCATCAATTAAATAAACTAGATTGATCACCTGTTTTGGATGTCTGTTGGGAGAACTGTAAACTCCCACCAACCTCAAATCACTAACGTCTAAATCGGTTTCTTCTTTAACCTCTCTTTTAACCGTCTCTTCAATTGTCTCATCCCAATCAACATAACCACCCGGAGTTCCCCAGTATCCTTTAAAGGGATCAACTCCGCGTTTTATTAACAACACTTTTCCGTTCTTTATTATCACGGCATCAACCGAAACGCCTCTGTTTGTATAGTTACCGCATTTAGGACAAGGTTCACCTTTGTAAATTTTACTCATTTTTCCAATTTTCTCACAAATTCCTCACCTGTATCAAATTTGTTTATAATTCCAACATACCAAGTGGGATAATCCAACTATGAAGCTATAGCAACCTTTGTTTCCAATTTTCCCATTCTTTTTTCGTGATTATCAATTCTCTCTCCATACCTTTCAAGTCTGTCGTCGATCTTTTCTAATTTCCGTTCAACACTAAATAACCTCTTATCTAATCCTTGAATATCCTCTTTCGTAGCCATTTCTTCTCTAACCTTTTCCAGGTCTTCTTTCGTGGCCATATTCTTCAAGTCTTCTTTCGTGGCCATTCTTTCTTCCATATCCTCTAGCACAGGAATAACTACCTCATGGAAAGCATCTGTAAAGAATTTATATTGCTTGTCTTCTTTTTTCTTTTTATTCATTAAACTGATACTATCCCGTGGATAAACCCCAGTCAACGACTAATTTTCCTCACAATTCCCTTCATTGCATCAACTTTAACCAAGTCCCCATTTTTAGAATTTTTCAAGTAGCTGGCCATAGTGTTTGGTAATTCTCTTTAACTTTTCTAATCTCAGTCTCTTAATAATTTGGTCGATATCTAATTTTGGGCCCTCTAACTCCAAAAAATTTCCTAAGTCTTTTATCTTATCTAAATTGATCTCCACATTTCCCTGCTTCCACGTTTCTCGATACTTAATAAAATGAAAAACCCTATTTAAGCCCAAAAGTTTTAAAATTATTTCAGTTTTTTTAAAACTATCAATTTGTATCTCTATTTCTCTTGCTTCGCGAAATTTTTTATTTATAACAAGATCATCTTTATAAGTTAAAAATGTTTTACTATTACTTTTTCTAAGTCTTAAAATACTTTTCTCGCTCTTTAGTTTATTTTCTTTGGTATCATAGAATACATCGCTTTGCTTAAATTTACCCCAGAATTTTGCTCCGCTTGCCTTTACCCTATCTCGCACAATATTATAATTTTTTATTTTGAATTTAACCTCTATTTCTCTCATTTATCCTTTCAGTATTTTCTGGTAAACTTCTAAAGTTTCTTGTGCCATTTTTAGCCAGGTATATTTTTTGGTAAACTCTTTTGCTTTATTCAAAATTTTAGACTTTTCGGCTGAAGATATTTTCATGACCTTTTTCATAGCTTCAACTAAAGATTGTGCATCATTTGGGTTAAAATATAACACGTTATTCTCATATATTTCCTTAAATACCGGGATATCCGATGCTAGAACCAACGATCCGGAAGCTACCGCTTCTAATCCCTGTAACCCAAATCCTTCGGATAATGAGGGATAAATAAACGCCGTAGAGTTTTTATACAATACTGAAAGCTCTTCATCCGAAACATAACCCAATATTTTTACATACTTCTGAGCATTTTCTTGTTTAACTAAAATTTGAAATCTTTCTTTAAATACGTCTTTTGATCCTGCAACAGCAAATTTAACATTTGAACCTTTTTCTGTGTTCAATTTTTTAATTGCTTTTACAACTATCCCAAGATTCTTGTATGGAAATGCATTTCCAACGTAAAAGAAGTAGCTGCCACTTCTCAATCTATGATTTGACAATACATTTAAGCTTTTATTGTCCTCAAAATCCCGCTTAAAACTCTTCGTCATTCCTTCATAAGTAACAAAAATCTTATTTTTATCAATGCTATAGTACTCAGAAATGTCATTTTTAACCGTCTTCGAGGGAGCTATAATTGCGGCCGAAGATTTTATACCAATTCTAGCGGCAAATAGAAATGGAAATCTTTTGAAGTAGTAGATAGGAAGGGAAAGTGTTGTTGCATCAGTACCTTGGCGCTGCATTGTTAAGTCGTGAACAGTAATAACATGCATACCTTGATATAATATCGGGAAATTAATATGAGGAAAATGAACCAAATCGGGTTTTTCTTTTTTTATTATTCTAGGAAGTATAAACTGTTCTTCAAATGTATAATGCCTAAAATCAGCCAGTACTTTTTTCCAATTTGAGGGTAAGTTTAATTGATCGAAGTACTTTTTTCTGAGAAGAACCACAAACTGTTCTTTATTTCCTAATTTTATTAATTCTTCAATTAAATTAATAAGGTATCTTCCAATCCCTGAGTGCTCCAATCCATACATTCTTGCATCAATCAATATCTTCATAAGTTAGATTGACGATTTCGAAACTCTAAAACCTTCCAGTATATTAATTCCCAAATAAACTATCCAGTTAACATAGAAGGGGTAATTTTGAGCAAGATGTTTTTTGTAAAATAAACGCATTACTTGAGTACTCGATAAAGAGGCTTTCTTTTTTACTGATTTTTCAGTATTTCCGATCCCTGTTTTTTTGAGACCTGAGGCAGACCCTTTAAAGTGTGTAATTTTGACATCCGGAATATAAATAACCTTCCACTTCCTTTCTTTTAACTTGTAGCAAAAGTCTATATCCTCACCATTCCAAAAATAATCCTCATCAAACCATCCCACCTGCCTACCAGCTTTAGTCCTAATCATAGCAAAGGCGCCCGTTAATGCATCGACTTCATGAATACTATTTAAATCTTTGTAGGTAGTAGTATATCCGCTGAAAAACTTAGAGCCAGGGAATATATTTGACAATCCAGAAAAATAACAGAAAGCATTCCAAGGTGTTGGAAATCCGCGATGACAAGAATAATCTAGTTTACCGTCTGGCAGTTCCACTCGACATGTGACGGCTCCTGCATCAACGTTGTCTCTCATATAATTTAGCACTCTGCTGATTGTTTTCGGATAAACTATTGTATCCGGATTTAAAAGAAGCACAAATTCACTTTTAACCTTTTCTAAAGCAACGTTATTCCCAGCCGCAAATCCCAAATTTTTACCAATTTTTATTACTTTTTTAACCCAAGGAAAATCTTTTTCTACCATTTCCGGAGAACCGTCTGTTGATCCATTATCGGGAACGATAACTTCAAAATCAATTTCTCCTCTCACTTTCTTTAATGAAAGTAGACAGTCTCGGAGCAAGTCTTTGGTGTTATAATTTAAAATTACAATTGAAAGCTTAGGTCTCATTTTCTTTTTGCTAACTCTCTGTAAATCGGATCGTGAAGTTTGACTATAGATTCCCAATCAAAATTCTTCTGAACGTGTTTACGACCCGCCTCTCCTATAATTTCAGACAACCTTTCGTCTTTTAAAAGCATTATAGTCCTTTCAGCAAGGTCAGCTGGCGTATCAGCTATTAATACATTAACTTTATCTGTCAACTTTAAACCTGCTACTCCAACGCTTGTCGATATTACAGGTAGTCCTGTTGCCATAGCTTCGAGAATTTTCAACCTTGTACCCCCGGCTCCTTTTATTGGTGCAACCATAACGCTTGCGCGCCTATATGCATCTCTTGCATCAGGGATATTTTCAGTTACTTCAACATCCTCATTTTTAGAAAGATTCCTTAACCACGACGGCATTTTTCTCCCAACTATCCAAACTTTTGCATTTTGATAAGACTTCTTTATCCTAGGCCAAACCTCCTCTATCAATATCTTTGCAGCCTCCTCATTTTGCAACCACTCAAAATTAGTCACGCCATATAAAATCCTTGGAGGTAGTCTTTTCTCTCTTCTCTTCTCCGCAAAAGATTGACAGTCAACCCCGTTTGGAATAATACCAACTTCTTTTTTAGGAACAAGCTTAAGCATGGCCCCTTTATCTTCTTCGGATACAGCGAAAAGTCTGTCTGCTTTACTCCAATAATACTTTTCCCAAAACTTAACTTTTAAAACGTCCTGCATAAAAAATGGTCGCAAAAAAAACGGAATTTCATTTACCACATGATGCTTATAAACATCATGCCAAATAGTCTGCTCAACTAGGATGGTGGGAACGCTAGTTTTACCCAAATGCGGCATTACATAGAAAGTTTCAGCATGTATTAAATCGTATTTTTCTCTAAGAATCTCTTTTCTTATAGCTCTTCTTTCCTCGAGCGACGAATTCCTGATTACAAGAAGCGGGAAAGGGCCAAAAACCGAAAGAAAGATATTTCTTATCGTCCAAGGTTTTTTGGGTCTATAAAAAACTTCAACCTTTTTGCAATATTTCTTAAGCTCCGGTATAAACTGCTTTTCACTTTCATCTTTAATTAAAGAAAAAAGAGTAATATCGTGCTTTTTAGCTAAATACTTAATAATGTTATACCAGCGGGTCTGACCACCACTCATGGTTATCGTAGGAAGATATGGAACGAGCATGAGTATTTTCATTTATATAATTGCTTCTACAGTTAGGGTTAAGATGCCCGTTTCGGTCACGTTAGACGTCAAACGATTCACGATACGGGTTTCGTTACCGTTACCTCTGAAATTAGTTATTTATCATTACTCAACTTTATAACCACATATTTCTCCGTCTTCTCAATCACTATAAATTCATTCATAAACTCCCTTGTCTGAGGATGGTCCAAATTAACAGATACATAATACTGGACACCTCTTTCAATAAGCTCGTTAATCGGCCTATCCACAACCGGCCAGCCTTTACGTCTTGTTTGATATAAAAAAGCGGTATCCCCGTTATACGCCGCTATTATAACCGCATCTTTTGGCGTTAGCCTATCAACTGCGTCCCCCGCAGCTATAATTTCCGGGTGATTTATTTTATAAAATTCTTTAACTTGAAAAAATCCAACCAGAAAAAGCATAAGAAGTGAAAAAATTAAGATTCCTCTTACTGCCAACTTATTGAAAACCTTCAAATTCCACATCTCAATAACGCCCGCCCCAAGAACCAAAGAAATTGAGGGAATTACTATTGTTTGATAATAATCATGTCTTACATTGGCCGTGGCAATCACTCCCATATAAAGTAGCATTCCAAGAAGTAAGAAATAAAAAAAGACCCTTGTTTTTTTGTATACCATAATCCCGAATGCGAAGGGAATAAGTCCCCAATATCCCAAGATCAACTTTGTAATTCTTTCCCCAAATAGCCAGTACCAAAAGGCGGGCTTAAAACGAATATTATCCCCGTTAAGCGTCCATTGCCAAAAAGGAATGCCTTCTGGAAAGTTTTGCATCCAAATTCGCCAGAGCACAAATGGAACGATTGTTAAGAGCCCTGCGGCAAGTAACCTTTTTTGTCCCAAAATTTTCTTTATTCCAATTTTTTGCGAAACCAAATAAAAAAGAGGGGGTGTATAAAAAATCGCATATGGTTTTATCAGAAGTGCTAAGGCCATAAAAATTACCGCACCTAGAAGATACAAAGTTTTGTCACTATCAATAAACTGTATAAATGACCATAAGGCCAAAAGTGCTAAAGTTACCATCATTGGCTCGGGTAAAATGACGCGGGTGAAGTAAATGTTAAAGGGGATAAAAAGATAGAAAAAAGCCGAAAATAGTCCTCCCCACTTTGAAATAAACCTTCTTCCTATTAAAAAAATTATGTACGCCGAAACAAGAGCAGAAAAAATTGATAAAAGTCTTCCCCAAACCTCAAGAGAATACGTCGGAAAAAGTCTAATCAGAAAAAAGTGAGCGGCATTATAAATAGGAAATTCAACAAACCTAAATCCTTGAAGATTAAACATTCCGCTTTGGGTCGTAGAATAATCGTGATAGCGGGGGTATAAAAGATTCAAACCATCCTCCAGATAAACTCTTGTAACCGAGGCCGTATCCGATTGTCTAAAAGAGTGCCAATCAGCCAGAGGATTTGTGATTCCGTAAAGCCTGACGATGAATCCAATAACTAAAAAGGTAAAAAGTAGAAACTTTATTGGAATTTTTGAAAGTATTAAATTAATCCTATTTGTTAATGAAGATTTGCTTAAAAAAAGAAAAATGCTAAAAATTAATAACAAAATAAATACAAAAACCAAGTCGTAATACTTTGTCAAAAATAATTTTAGTGCTAATTGATTCATTTTTTATTAGTTATCAATGATATTGCCATTCCCATAAATAACCAGAAAATAATTGCAAATTTTGACGCCTCAAAAACATCTATAAAAATGGCATTTAGAAAAATACCAGGAATTGCTGCAACCATTCCTGAAACAAAAGCCAAATTTAATCCATTGAAGTACTCCTGTAAAGGAAAAACGCCTAAGAATTCTTTAAAAATAGTTATAAAAATCAAAGAAAAAGAAAGCAGTCCCAAAAAGCCAACCTCTCCTAGTGCTCTCAAATAATCGTTGTCTGTTGCTAATGTAATAGATGAAAACCCGGTCCCAAGTAGAGGATTTTTAGAAAAAGCACGTATTGCTCTTGGCCATTCAACATTGAGCCTAATTGAGCTTGACCTATCTTCAAAAACGGGAACAGGAGTGGGCGTAGGTGAAGGTTTGTCCTTCTTGTATAAAGATTCTTCATCAACCTGCGCATAAATTTCACCGCTAACCAAATTGTCTATAATTTTCACTTCGAAGACTCTTTCTCTCACGACTCCCCAAATACGTGTGTATCGCTCCTGTAGGTTTGACGAAAATCCAATAAAGCTTAGTGATATCAGGAGAACAACCGGAATAACCTTGTATTTCTTTATCAGAACTAATGAAAAAGTGGTTGCGACAAGATAGGAAACGAGAGATATACGGGAAGCAGTATTTACCAATAGCCAAAGCGACATAAGCCAGATAGCCAACAGGAATAGTTTCACAAGTTTGTTTTTGAGAATAAAAAGGCTGGTTATTACAACCGGTAATACCAATACCAAAAAAGTCGCCAGATCGTAATGCCCCGCAAAAGTCGAATTTATATGACTACCCGGCATCCACCTAAGAGCGACCCCCTTAGAATACTCCTGATTCTGCGTAATTATTATCGGCCATGAAAAATATCTTTGTCCGAAACCGTAAACAAAGGCGAAAAAAATAACCAAAAAGATTATCTTTAAATAAAAATTTAAATTTCCCGGTTCCCTTTTGATAACCGTCATGCCCAAAAACAAAGGAACAAAATACTCTATACGTCTAAGCCAGTGCAAAACCCCAATATGCGGGGTAACGGTATGAGTGATAAATGTTGCAGAAAAAAGAGATATTGCCCCTACCACCAAAAATAAAGTAACCGTTCTAAAAACATCGTTTTTGAAAAAGCTTTTTATTCCAGGAAAAAAGAAAGCTAACCAGACGAGAAAACTTATCATAATTAAAACGTCTTCGCCTCTTACCGAAACAAAAGTCCCGGGTACTCCAATAAACGGGAATTTGGGGTATAAAGGAACCGCAATAATTATTGCGGAAACCAAATATTTTAAAAGAGAATCAGGCGATCTTAAAAGCTTTCGCATATGTTTTTATGACCTCCCCATCCTTGATAATACCCAAAATGAACATTCTGAGAAGAGCTCCGGATTTTAGAAATACTCGCAGGACTGGAAATTGCCAAAAAGGCACATTTTTTTTATAGAAAAGTTTCACTCCTTCATATTCCGAGAGAATCGGATACATAGAGGTCGAACTCGCCCCGCCGAGGTGAGTTATACCCCAATCCGGCAGATACCAAATTTCCCAACCTGCATTTTTAATCCTGTAACAAAGATCGGTATCTTCGCTGTACATAAAATAGTCTTCATCAAAAGCTCCAACATCTTTAAGGGCTTTTTTCCTTATTAGCATAAACGCACCGGTTATCCAATCAATTTCTTTTCTGGTTAGATAATATTTAGTGCCTTTATAGAAAGGCGACTGGCCATGCATCGGATGAAAAGGTTTTATAATTTTGTCCAATATCGGAATGTCGTCTAAAAAAAACATCCAAGAAAAGACGCGTAAAAGGGTGGGGAAATAGCCACCAGTACCTTGCAAACTTCCATCTTTATTTCGAAGTGCACACGTAGCAGCACCTACTTTGGGATGTTTCCTCATCCACTCAAGCATTTCTCCAAGTACATTATCATGAACTAAAGTATCAGAATTTAACAAGAGAATATAATTTCCTCCCGCTATCCCCATGCCCTGATTATTTGCTTTGGCAAAGCCTAAATTCTCTTTATTGACGATTAACTTTGCCATGATACCTACCTGCGAAGACAGTCTTTTAATACTTCTCCTTAACGCTTCCACCGATCCGTCATTTGAGGCATTATCAATAACTATAATTTCAAGGGATATTCCCTTCGAATTTTTAACTACCGAGTTTATACAGTCTAAGGTAAGTTTTTTTGTTTTGTAATTTAGAATAATTATTGAAAGATCGGTCATTTTTTAGCAACTTGCAATAACTCTGTAAAAACCTTTTTATATTCTATATAAATAATGGGAATTATGGAGACTATTAAAAGACCAGCTAAAACTCTAAAAATTGCCATGCTTGGTGCGTAGCGTACAATTATTTTCTGTCTCCAACTTTTATCACTAACAAAAATCTTATCCTTATCCAATTTAGGTTCAAATCCGTTTATAAAAAAGGATTCTCGAAAGGGATGAACTAATTCCTCAAGAAAAGTGCTTCTCGCCTGATCGCGTATCAAAACCTGTGCTTCCTCGGGTGGATAATTTAAACTATAAGTCGGCATATATTTTCCGAAAGGAGTCACATACTTAATCTGTTGTAAATAGTATTTCATCACTTCTTCTCTTATCAAATCTGTATAGTAACCACGTCGAAAGGCTGTTTCGATATCAGCAGGTTCAAAAGACTGAATAGATTCAGGTAGCTTTTCAGGAAAGTCGGGATTCGGTAACAGAAGATACATCAAAAAAAACAATGAGCAAATTATATATACAACTTTCACGGTATATTTCATGAGTAATTATTTAGTACGTTATTGAAATAATCTTGCTCTTCCAAGTTTATAGTGGAGATTTTTAATTTTCCTCTCTCCTATTTTTATTGCAGGGGTACCCGCAACAACTGTAAAATCGTCAACATTCTTAGTAACAACCGCTCCTGCTGCTACGACAGAGCCTTTTCCTACTTTAACACCAGGTAAAACTATTGCTCTAGGTCCGATAAACACATAATCCCCGATCTCAACAGATTCAGTTTTAGCTTCGAATCCTTCACTTTCCAAATCGTGTTCGGAATTGTAGATCATAACTTCTGAGGCTAAATCAACATGATTTCCGATTTTAAGAGGCGCGCGACCGTCTAAAAAAGCGTTGTTTCCTATTTTTGTATCTTCTCCAAGTAAAATTCCTCTGGGTTCAAAAAATTTACATCCCATATGAATTGTCGAGTTTTCACCAACTTTAACTCCCGCAAGAATAAAAACTATTTTTCTTATACTCCAGAAAGGAATATGCAAACTGACCAGGTGCAGCAGAAACAGCTTCAAATCCAAATACCAATTTAAAATACGAACACATGCTTTTTTGAAAGCTTGGTCGGCTGTTAAAATATTGCCGTGTTTATTGGTAAAAACAACCCCCTCCTTAGTGATTTTGATATTTTCAGAATACATCATTTTACGGCTTTGGTTAAGACTTCCAGTGTCTTTTTTGCAGTTTTCTGCCAAGAAAACTTTTGAACCTGAGAAAAACCTCTTTCGGCTAACTTATTATACTCCTTTGAATTCATTTTTAGGACTTTTTTCATCCCTCTTATAATATCCTTAATATCATATGGATCAATATAAATACCAGCTTCGCCTCCAACTTCAGGTAGACTGGCTACGTTGCTTAATACAACCGGTGTACCACAGGCCAACGCATTGAGGACGTCCATCCCAAAACCTTCCCAAAAAGAGGGTAAAACAAATATTTTTGCCCCTTTAATGAGGGCGGGTTTATCGACTTCGGGTACATAATCGGTAAAAATCACGTCTTTTTCAAATCCTAGATTTTTTACTTTTCGAAAAATTGTTTCGTATAACCACCCTTTCTTACCGGCGATAACAAGTTTATAATCATATTCCTTCCTTATTTCTTTAAATGCATCCAGTAAACCCTCTATATTCTTACTGGGTTTTAATGTTGATAAGAAAAGTATATAGTTTTTTGTTATCCTATATTTTTGAAGAGACTGTCGCACAAAATTATTGTCGATGTTTTTATTAAAAAGTGCCTTATTATATCCGTGATAAACAACCTTAATCTTATTTGAGGCAAAGGGATAGTGTCGTACAATGTCTTTTGCAGTATATTTTGAAGGGCAAATGATATATTTTGATATAAATATAGAAATAGCACTCCAATATTTTAACTGCCAAAAATCGTATTTTGTAAATTGTTCCGAAAATTTGAGGTATCCAAGGTCATGAATCGTCATCACCTTAGGACAACCAGTAAAAGGGGGTAAATAATGACCCGGACTGAAAAAAACGTCAAGTTTCTCAGTATATAGCACTCTAGGCATTAGCCTGGATAACACCCAGAACCTCCCTCCTGGTATTACTTTATATGTCCAAAGATGCGTTTCGGGAGGTAAATCATAAGATGGGGGACTTTTTAAATAGATTATATAGCTATTTTTTATATCCTGTAGTTTATAGAGGGCCCATAAGATTTCGAATGCGTATTGATGCACCCCAACTCGCTCACTTTCGTTTGCCTCATTGCCATCTATTCCTATTATCATAATTATTTATAAACTTATAACTTCATCTTATGTTGACTCTTCATAGACTTTTAAAGTTTCCTTAGCCGTTTTCTCCCAGGAAAAATTTTTAATTCGATTAATACCTAACTTTACAAGTTTATCTCTATTCTTTATAGCTTTTAGGATACCTTCGGTAATCGAATTAACATCATAAGGATCAATTAAGATTGCAGCTTTTTCTGCAACCTCTGCCATGCTCCCAAAGTTTGAGGTCACAACCGGTGTTTTACAAGTAAAAGCTTCCAATATCGGGATCCCAAAACCTTCGTAAAGGGAAGGATAGACTAAAACTGTGGCGCCGGAGTAAAAAAGCGGTAAATCCTCATCCGGTATATGATCTGTAAAAATTACACCTCTTTTCACGCCAAATTCGTGAAATTTATGCCCTATTACGACTAACTTGAGATCGATTTCAGGTTTAATCCTTTCAAATGCTTCGATGATTCTGTCTGTATTTTTTCTGGGATTTACACCAACGGCCAAAAGATATTTTCCCTTAATCCTGTACTTTCTTTTCAGCCTTTCTATTTCGATAAATTTAGCCGGTTTTAAATTAGGATCAACCGCCTCGGGAATGACACGCACTTTCTCTTTACTGATTCCAAATCTTACAGCATCGTTAGCAGTTGTTTCTGAAGGCACAATTACCCTATCAACTTCTTTTTTAATCCATTTCATCCTGGCACTATGCACGGAAACAATTTTAGAATCTGTCAGTTTAGGAAATTTTATGGGTACTAAATCGTGTATTGTTGTAACTTTAAAAGCATTTGAGGGTGGCTGCGTCCAGTCAGATGAGTGAAAAACATCGATACCGCCCACCAGCTTTTCGATTGGGAGAATGTGCAGTTTGTTCCATAAAATGTCGGCAAAGGTTGGAGGAATCGGAAAAATCTTATCCTGAGGGGAATATTTTTTAATGGTATCAATAAATATTCTTAAATCGCTCCTCCTCCTAAGGGAACCTCCAAACAATATATATTCATTCTCCATATCTATCTTAAGAAGATTTGTAACTAAATTTCTGGAATAGGTAGAAACACCAGTTCCGTAAACTATTGGAGAAATATCAATGGCAATTTTCATAATCAATTATTAATTCGGAACCATGATTTCAGTATCGTCAACTTTTCCTCTAACAACATAATGATTGTCAATATACCTACTAATTTCAGGCATGTTTTCTACTAAGTTCATTCCCTGCACACTGGCATTTATGTCCCTTACCACAACTTTGGGAGGATCATCCATTATACCTTGTAAAATTTTTCCCTCAGCCACTTTCATAAACCAAGGAAACTGGAAAACAAATACTCTACCAGGAGGCAAAGTATCTGTCAAAAAATAAAGGTGTGGGGTTGTCCCAAAAGCAAATACGCTGTCATCTTCGTCTGAATATTTCCTGACTTCCTTTACAATTCTCACTTCAGTTTCACCGAAGTAAAACACATTATCCTGTGCGGTCGCCCAACGATAGAATGGTACAAGTAGATAAACCGAACCGATAAAATAGATCGTAAGGTATGCCAATAATAGTTTCTTGGATAAAAGTGAAAGAAACAAAACAAACATGATTATTGCAAAAGGCAGTGCGGGTTGGATGTGAATAAAGTCGGCTCTTGCGTATGCAAAAGCCAAACTTCCGACTAAAAATATTGACAACAGAATATGGCCTTCTATAAATCCTCTTCTCAACTTTGCAAAGACAGCCAGAAAAGCCGGGCCTAGAACCCAAGCAAACTTCAAAATATCATGTAGTACCGGATATTTTCTTCCCATTTGGGCAAATGTTGTAACGTTGAAAGTAAAAGTCCAATAAATAAAATCACTCCATATTCCTAAGTTTGTTACCCACAAAACAAGAAGTATAAGTGGGACCGAAAGTCCAAGAAGAAATTTAATGAAAGCTGACTTCTTTTTAACGACTAAGAACATAGCAATTAAAATTAACAACAACACAACAACTTGCTTAAACAAAAGTGCAATTCCCAGAAATATGCCTGAGTAAAGAATATCGTTAGCATTTTTCTTTCTGAGTAGAAAATAACATGCGAGGAGCAAAAACATAGCTATAAAGGAATCAATCCATAAAACGTATCCTTCAAAAAAGGGCTGCCAAACGAGATACAGGAGGTTAGGGATTAGGGAATAGAAATTAGTTTTAAATATTTTTTTAGAAATTGAGAAAATGAGAATATGGGTTACAGCAACAACACCCAGTTGCAGGAGTCTGGCTTCTTGGGGTGTATCTATCCCCAAAGATATCATATTTATTGGAAAAAACATTATTCCCGGAAAGTGCTGATCAAAAATTTGCTTATAGGGAATTAGTCCTTGTTTCGTTAAGTAAGAGTAGACAAAAAGTTCGGGATACGGAAAAAAGACCAGCTTTTTTAACACATACAAGTGTATACCGATAAGTACAATAAAGCCGTTAATCCTGTAAATTACATTCTTACCTTTTATCATTTATTTATTCCAGTAATGTATAAAGCCAACTCCGTGATAATCATAGGTTTTGGAAACGCTATAACCAGAATCAGATAGCATTTTTTGCACTACATCCTTAGGGTCTGATAATTCTCTCAAATATTCAAAATAGTAAATTCCCTTTCTGTCTTTTAGCGCTTCGGCTGTTATTTGACGCGTCTTAGCAGGATCAGCGGATATAGAATCTGTCACGCCAATGGCCTCAATCAAATTTTTTGCATACCATTTGTAGGGAGCGAAAGGTTGAGTAAACTCAAATATTACAATGTCGTTTATTTGTGCTGTTTTTTCAATAAAAAGAACGGCCTGTCGCCACTGTTCTCTTTGCTGATTTTCATCAGATATATAAATTACCCAGCCAAATAGATTAACGCCTACCAGTAAAGTCACTAGTATATTCTTGATAGTTTTAATCGTGAAAGATGATATAGCCCAGGAAACAAGTAAATAAAATGCAGGCAATACGTAGAGAAACCTAAAATAGACAAATGCAGGGAACCAGAAAGACGCAACAAATCCTAATGCTAACGGAGCTATCAACCAAAGATCAATCAAATCCATATATTTTGGCTTTTTTGTAAACACTAATTTAATAAATGAAATAATAAATGGTGCTGAAGCTAGACCGACGAGGGTATAATAGAAAATTTTTCGGGGAAAACTTAAGCGTCCGAAAACAAATTTCATCCAGACTAATAGCGCCTGTTTTAGAGTCGCTCCACCAGCCACCCTCCTCCACCCAGGTAAAGTCTCTAAAAGCCACCTTCCTCGCCCCGACTGATATAGAAATGTGGGCAACCAAAAGTATCCAAAGATTAGTAGAGTAATATGAGATGCAATAAATTTTAACCGCC
This sequence comes from uncultured Gammaproteobacteria bacterium, assembly GCA_964435575.1. Lineage (GTDB taxonomy): Bacteria > Patescibacteriota > Microgenomatia > UBA8517 > UBA8517 > GWB1-39-12. The sequence continues at coordinate 46,506 of CAYSZS010000003.1, forward strand.
AAATTTTATTCCGTTTCATTAGATAACCATAGAGCCAAAACACTGGTAATAAAAATAC
>CAYSZS010000003.1:46663-56577 GCA_964435575.1 uncultured Gammaproteobacteria bacterium
TTTTATTCCGTTTCATTAGATAACCATAGAGCCAAAACACTGGTAATAAAAATACAGGTGCATAATCGGTAAATAAAAGAATAGTAATCGAGACTGAAAATAGAATCCACCACTTATCAGAATCTTTTTTAAAGGTATTTATGAATGAGTAAATTGCAGCAGACGAAAAAAAAGCGGCCATTGAGTACATTCTTGCCTCCTGTGAGTAATAGATGTGAAACTGTGACGTTGCTAATATTATCGCGGTAATTTCGGGAAATCCTTTTAATTTTCCGTTGCTGATTTTTCTCGCAATTAAAAAAGCTAAATAAATCGTGGCTATTCCAAAAATTATCGAAGGAAATCTTAACGAAACTTCTGAATAACCAAAAATATCGGTCCAGAATTTAAGTGTAAGATAATAAAGCGGCGGGTGATTATCAAAACGCATGAAATTATTTAATATGCCAGCATAAGAATAGTCTCTTACTACCAACGCTCCAATCGCTTCATCAAGCCACAGTGACTGATTTATTGCAACGAGTCTTAGTGCAAGACCAAATATAAGAATTGCAATAATATATTTATTTCCCCTAATTAACGAATTAACCAATTAACGAATCCCCCTCTCTTTCTCCCAAACTTTTATCCATAACTCAAAATGATAAACTGTCATTAAATATGAAAGTACAAATCCACGCCATCCATCCAGAAACCCTAATCGATAAAAGTATCTTACAAGAAAATTGTAAATGGGTTGTAGAAATAACTTTGGGAAGCTAAAACGACCGCCTTTTTGTACATGTTCCTGGGCATCAAGTTCAGAATATCTATTCATCATATCCATGAATTCGGAAACAGTCTCGTATTGATGATGAATCTTTGCGTATTTTAGTCTTCCGATTTTCCCATCAACTATAACCTCCTCGTGCACATCACCTTTCCATTTCCCTTCGTCTTTCCGCCAAAGCCAAACGTGCCTGTCAAGTTCAGGTTGCCAACGAGTGTATTTTATAAATTTACCGAAAATAACGTTCTTGCGAGGGATCGAGTAAGCAACAAAAGGTGACCGGTTATCAGCGATCCGTGATCGGATTTCACTAGCAAGTTCTGGTGAAATTTCTTCATCGGCGTCCAGAGACAAAATCCATTCACTCTGAGCAAGACGTGCGGCAAAATTCTTCTGGCTTGCATAATTGCCAAACTTTCGGTAAAAAACTTTCGCCCTATATTTCTTCGCGATCTCTACGGTCTTATCCTTGCTTCCAGAATCAACAACTATTATCTCATCTGCAATTTCTTTAATTGAATCAAGACAACGCGTTATATTTTTTTCTTCATTCAGGGTTATTATTGTTACGCTTAATTTATCTTCCATACCTTGTATTCATGTATTAATACATGGAAACAAAATTAACTTTGTGCTATCAAATCCTCAAATAGATTTTCATACATCTTGACTACTTTATCCCATGAGAATTTTTCAGCTTGTTTTCGGGGTTTATCTCCCCAATCAGTTTGTAAAGCTTTTTCAAGTGCTTTTGCATAAGTATCTGTATCTGTCGGATCAACCAAAATTCCTGCATTTTCAACAATTTCTCCCCTTATTGGATCATCATTCGCCACAACCGGTAAATTAGTAGCCATTGCTTCCGCCAAAACAATTTCGAAAGAATAATACGATTCAGAAACGAGGGTAAAAAGGTTTGCTGTTCGATATGCTTTTGGCATTTGTTCAAATGGCAGTTTAATTAATTGAAATCTATTCTTCATCAGACCTTCTCCAATTCTTGTCAGTTCGTCTCTCTGTTCACCGTCTCCAACCACCAACAAACTCGCGTCTTTCATCTTTGAAATCGCCTTAACTACCAAATCAATCCTTTTACTCGGAGTTAATGCTCCGACAGTAAGAATAATCGGTTTTTTAAGATCTATTTTTAGTTTATCCCCGTTTTGATTAAACTTCTGTATATCTACTCCATTCGGAACATATTCCGTCTTGACAAAAGGATTAACCCTTTTTGCCCAATTCTTTGCATAAGAAGATAATGCAACAAAACAGTCAGGAAAACACCACAAATTGTTTCTTTCATCCCATCCGATACCGGACTGGCCTGAAATAACCATTTTCCCACCATAAATCCACGTAATTATTCTAATCAATGCAGGTTGCCAACCACCGTTAAGCGGAACAATTATCTCAAATTTCTCTTTGATTATTTTTCGTATTGACTTTAGAGTAAACAAAAGTATTAATAAACTCCAATAATCTATAAACAATTTTCTCCATATAGTTCCCGTCATATCTTTACTACTCCAATTAATTTTCATGGGTATGGAAATAACGTTGTAGCTTTCTCTTCCCCTTTTATCACCAAACTGAAAAAGCGTTACTTCATTGTGTTTTGTAAGTCGCTGGGCGATTTCATGAACAAAAGTTTCAGCTCCCCTATTAACTACTCCGCTATACATATTTAAAAACGCAATCTTCATCCTTCGACTCGCTTTGCTCGCTCAGGACAAGTAATCCTCAATCCACAAAGCGATATTTAATTAAAGTCCACAGAGCATAAAATCCATCTTTCCAAGTTATTTTTTTACCTTCATCATACCCTCGTGGCTTTACTTTTACAGGAATCTCTAAGATTCTATGGCCCGTTTTTAATATTTTTGCAGTAAATTCGGGTTCAAAATCAAATCTTTTCGAATGAATTTCCATCCCGGCAATTACCGACTTTTTGAACGCTTTATGTCCGGTTTCCATATCACTTAGGTAATTCCCATATAAAAAGCTCGTAATAAAAGATAATAATTTATTTCCCAGATAGTGGGTTATTAAAGGAGTTTTTCTTTTCCCGGATAATCTTAAAGGATAATTTTTCAATCTACTGCCGTAAACAACCTCACCCTTATTATCCAAAATTGGTGCAATTAAGTGAATAATATCTTCTGGATTATATTCCAAGTCAGCGTCCTGAATCACAACAACATCACCCTCAGAATATTTAAGGCCTGTCATTACAGCAGCACCTTTACCTTGATTTGTCTCATGCGTATAAATTTTAATTCCATCAATTTTTTTCAGAATTTTATCGGTTTTATCAATTGAAGCGTCGTTAACGACAATTACTTCTCTCGAAATATTTGCAGGGAAGCCTACTTTCTTTACACGATTAATAATCTCTGCAACTGTTCTCTCCTCATTGTAAACCGGAATTATTATTGAAAGTTTCATTTTTATTTTTTGGCAACTACAAGCACGGATAAACCAAAAGGGAATTTAATGAATTTTTCGGGCCACAAAAACAACCTTCCAAGATAGTTAAAGATACCTACCTCACTTTTCGGTATCTTTCTCCAACCAGTCAATCTAAGGAAGACAAACCATCCAATAGCGGCCCACCAATTCAAGTAACGGTTAGTAATCACCGTAAATCCTGCACTTTTAAGTTTGTGGGTAAGTTCGCCGGTTGTATAACGTCTGAAGTGTCCCAAGGTTTTATCGAAATTACTGAAAAGAATCTTATGTGCCGGAACGAGTAGAACCAGGGTTCCGCCTTCTTTTAATAATTTCTGGGAATTTTTCAGAGCTTTAAGATCGTCGGAGATGTGCTCAAGTACATTTAAGCAAACAATTGAATCAAACAGCCCATTGCGAAAAAAATATTGACCTTCTTCTATATCTCCAATTCCCGAAGATATGTTTTTATTTTTCTTCAGATACTTTATATATCTCTCTTCTATATCAATTACGCTTACTTTCCCAATTTTGGATAGAAGTCTTGTAAAATTCCCTGTTCCTGCACCAACTTCCAAGATATCCTTTCCTAAATAAGGTTTAATCATTTTAAAAAGCCACTGGTTATACCATCTGGCTTCCTTCATAACTTCCAGGGTTTCCATTCCTACCAAATCCATGTCTAAATTATATCTTAATTTCAAGTATAATTGACTAAGAATTATGTGTGGAATTGCAGGAAAGATTTATTTTGGCCAAGGCAATATAAATTCTTCCGAACTCAAATTAATGGTCGATAAGATAGCCCATCGTGGACCTGATGATGAAGGATTATTTATTTCCAGAGACAGGAAACTAGGGTTTGTAAATAGGCGTCTGGCAATCATCGATATATCTCCTAAAGGACACCAACCAATGAGTTACAAAGACAGATATTGGATCACTTTCAACGGAGAAATCTATAATTTCCAAACAGAGCGAAAGACTCTCGAGAAACAAGGTTACCGATTCCATTCAAATACGGATACGGAAGTAATCCTTGCTCTTTATGACAGATACAAAACAAGGTGCCTCGAACACTTACGAGGAATGTTTGCATTTGCGATATACGATGAAAATGAAAAGATACTCTTTTTAGCAAAGGACAGGATCGGCAAAAAACCTTTGAAATATTTTTTTGATAATAACGTCTTTATTTTTGCTTCAGAATTAAAAGCTATTCTCAGCCAAAGACAAGTAAAAAAAGAGCTTGATTCAGAAGCAATCCATAATTATCTTACCTATGGTTATGTTCCTTCACCTAATACAGTCTTTAAGAATATTTAAAAACTCGAGCCGGGTCATTATTTAATATTAGATCTCAAAAGTAAAAAGCTTAAAAAAACAACTACTGGGAACCGGACTTTAGCGAAAAACTTAATATTGACGAAAGCGAGTGGTGTAGCCGAATACTTACTGAGCTTGAAGAGAGCATAAAGCTCCGGATGATAGCCGACGTACCAATAGGTGCCTTTCTGTCGGGCGGAGTTGATTCTTCAGCCGTTGTCGCAACAATGGCACGCTTATCAGGTAAACCTATAAAAACCTTTACAATAGGTTTTACTGACCAAAAAAGTGACGAAAGACATCACGCAGAAAGAATAGTCAAGCTTTATAATACCGAGCACACAACCCTCATTGCTAAACCCGAATCGATTGAAGAATTTTTACCCAAACTGGTCTACCAATATGAAGTGCCAATCGCGGATTCAAGCGCACTGATTACCTACATGGTTTGCAAGATGGCCAGAAAATATGTGACCGGGGTACTAACAGGAGACGGCGGAGACGAAAACTTTGCCGGATATGATCACAAAATGAAAAAGTTACAAGAGATGTCAGTTTTGATAAATTTCAGTGGTTGGCAAAACTAATAGGCATCCCAACTACTTCTCTTCTTTCAAAAATAACTAACGACCCTTTGGCAAAAAGAATTAATATGTTTCTGGAAAAGTTAAAAATGAACTTAGCCGACCGATATCTTACTTATAATTGTTATTTTACAAATGAAGATAAAAATCTACTTTATTCAAATGAATTTTTAAATGGGATTACTAACACCAATTCCTATAAAATTGCCAGAAATAAATTCCAGGAGTCCAAGGCTATTGATCTAAGAGACCAGGCACTTCATTTTGATCTTGTAAGTTGGCTCCCAGATAGTCAGCTCGTCAAGGTTGACATTGCAAGTATGAGCGCATCGCTTGAGTCACGTTCACCCTCTTTAGACCAAAACATGGTTGAACTTGCTGTAAAAAATTCCATTTGACTTGAAAGTTCGAGGACATGAATTTAAATTTATCCTGAAAAAAGCTCTTGAAAAAATCGTTCCGAATGAGAATCTTTACAGAAAGAAAATGGGGTTTTCAATACCTCTGGACAGATGGTTTACCGGTAAGCTTAATAAATATGCAAGTAGCAAGTTATTATCAAGAAAGGCAGTCTTAAGAAAAGCTTTTAATCGGGACTATATAAAGAAAATGCTTTATACCCATAGCGAAAAATCAGACTTCGGCCCGAAACTGTGGTCACTTCTCACTCTAGAAATGTGGGCAGAAAAATATTTTGACTAATTTAATATCCACTTTTAGATTTAAAAACTCTTCTTTTAAACTTTCTTAACGGTGTTTCAATTAACCCTCTTAGCATATAACTTCTATTCATTCTTTCCCAAGGAGAGTCTACAATATTCGGTTTAGATCTGAATAAGACTTCGGGATAATAGAAGTATAAAGGAAATCTGAAACCCAATTCGTGCTTATACTTGACGTCCCTTTTCATTACTTTCAAATTTTCTGAAATATTTTTTGAGCGAATCATGTGGGTTAAATGTAAATACAAACTTTCGTCAATAGATATTCTTTTTTTTATATCACGCTCCTGAATTAATCTATCACCTCTGTCAAAAATGCCCTGTATCCCATGAGGTTTTCCAAAATGAAGTCCTGGGATACTCCTATTTATTGCACGGATTGTTAAATGCCCTTCTTTCCCGTCTATTTTGTATTTCCCCGCTTTTTCTTCTTGATAATGATAGATGTCACCAATTATATTAAAGTATCCGTTTACTATAGTTTCTAAATTATTACCGTGTTTTCGTATTATTTGGGTTACCTTTGAAATACTTCCATCCCACCATATTTCATCACCATCTACAATCAAAAACCAGTCGCTTTTGGTGATATCCAGCATTTCCTGTCGGACTTCGGTAAACTTTTGAGCATCAACTTTGCCGACTTTCTTAAAATCAATTTTTTCCGGATACTTCTTTTTAATCTCCCGAATAATACTGACTGTATTGTCCGTACTCCCGGTATCCCAAATCAGGATCTTGTCTACATAATTAATCACGCTCATTACCGAAAACCAAATATATCTTTCTTCGTTACGGACCAATGTATGTGCCCATATTTTCATATTTAAATGGTTAAATGGCTAAATTGTTAGATTGTTATTTGCCTCGATCAATATTCCCAGCAACCATGTAACCACATAGCTATATAGCTATTTTCTAATTTTTCTTAATACCCAAACCAGAGGAACTATAAAGTTAAATAGTTGTCCGATCAGAACTGTCACAGCTGCGCCAACGGCACCGTATTTTGAAGTAAGAATAAGTCCAAGCGTGACAACAGTAACTAAATTAACTAAGGCCAGCCAGAAAAAAAGCTTTGGGTGGGAAAAATAATAAAAAACGGCAGTGTGAATTGGAGAAGAAAAGAGAAAAATAAGCATAGCTAGAAATAAAACAATAAAAGTTGGAACAACCGTAATGTACGATGTCCCAAACAGAATTGGTACAAACCAAATAGCAACCGGAATCCCAGTAAGGCCTAAAATGCAAACACCCGAAACAAAAAGTTGTGATTTCTTTAAATAACCAATAAACTCTTTGGTGTTTCCCTGAGTTGCCATTTTGGGAGCAATGACAGTTCCAACCGCAACTACAATTTGGGGCACTATTTTTACCATTTGAGTTGCAGCTTGATATATTCCCACATCGAAATCCGTAAGAATTCCAGCTGTAATAAATGTATCTATGCGGGAGGATACTGCAGCTAAAAGCGTAAATGCAGCCACCCATTTGTTATATCTGAAAAATTCTTTTGCGACCAAACCTTCGTTACTTATATTAAAAAACCCGCGGGGTAACCATTTCAAACCGATAAAAAATCCAATCAATGGGGCAATTATGTATATCCAAAGCGAGGTTACAATTGACAAATAGCCGAAATAAAAAACTACTATTACCAAGGCAAATCTTAAAGCGTTTGTTGCCACTAATATCCCACTCCAGCGCCAAAATGACTGCAAGGATTGGAGTGAGTGAGTAAGGTATGAGAATAATAATATTGAACCCACCCCAGCAAAAGAAATCCTCAGACTTTGGATATATTCCGACTTTTTAAAAATCTCGGTTGCAATAAAAGGAGCAAAAATATATCCTAGAACAAATACAAAAACCGAGACGATTAATTTAACTTCAAGGGACAGCTTCAAAAATCTTTTTGCTCTCTTAATATCTTTTTTTATATTCCTGGAAACGAAATTTACAAGACCTGTATCTGTACCCAAATCACCAATATCCGAAACCAAAGTAAGGGTAGCAATGGATACACTCATAACCCCGAACAGAACCGGACCCAAAAAGCGTGCCGTAATAATGTAAAATAGAGCACCCAATGCGCCATTTATAACCGTTCCTATAAAGGTAATAGAAGATTCTCGAAATGTAGAAGTCGCAGCGACATTTCTTAAAAAATTTCGCATCGCAAACAAATTATACCTTAAATTTTTTCTCTTTTTTGAACCGTGATTGTACCGAATTCTTTTTCTTCAACTATTTTTGTAAAATAACTTTCTTCTGCAAAGAATTTAGCCTTATCCACATCCCTAATTCCGTTCAGGGGCTCAATAATTACGAATTGTGTATCAGGAAGTTTGGATCTACTTGATTCGTAAGCTAAATTCCCGGGAAATCCCTCAGCAGGTTTCACAGACCAAATGGGTATGTAACCATAATTTTCTTTACCGTACCACTCAAAAAGATAGCTCCAAGTCGTGTTTATATTTAGAGGTACGCTTAGCGCATTCACGCTAAATGATTTTTGCTTTGCGTTTTGATATATATAATCGATAGCTTTTTTCTCCGCCGGTAAAAGCATACCCGGCTGTATAACAATCTCTAAATTAGGACCCTTGGGATTCTGATTTAACATTAGATAGTAATTATTAAATAAAACAGCCAGAAATAAAACGCACGCCAGGACTTTATTACTGCGATACACAAAAACTATAATTATAGAAAATAATATTAATAAAGAAACGGAGGCGGAAGCACTGTAATAATAACCTTTTGTTCCCGAAAGTAGAGAAGGTAAGATTCCTCCGACAAACCACAAAAATAAAAACATCCCTTTTTCTTTGAATTTAGTCCTGAAAATGAAATAAGCGAATACAACCATTATCAAAAATAAAACGTAAATTGTGTATTTATAATCTGCCAAAAACGAATCATAAACAAATCTATTAGTCGCGTAAAATGCTTCACCCAAGTAAAGTTTTGAATTCGCGCTACTCGAAAATAATGTAGTGATAAATCTGAAATTAAACTTTAATTCCGAAACAACATACGTCGATAAGCATACCGAGAACAAAATAAACGCAGTTAAAATATTTTTAGTCTTTAATTTAGGTATTTGTTTTCTTAACACATATAACAAAGCGAAAATAGACGGAATTATAAAAATATAAACATAGTGAAATTGGATAGATAATCCAAGTCCTAGTGCGGCAACTATCAAACCTTTAACTTTTTTTTCAAAAAGTAGCATCGTTAATCCTAAATACATAATAAGTACGGATAAAACCGCCAGGGGCTGATGACTCATTAAAAGTGTGTACTGAGACTGTTCGTAAGAAAAGGCGTATAAACTCGCAGATAATACTCCTACCTTTTTATCAAAAAGTTTGGATCCGATTAAATAGACCAAAAATATGCCTAAGGCATTATACAAACGAAAAAAGATAGAATATGTTTCGGGATCCTTACCAAACAAAAATTGAATAAAAGCATAAATATATAGAGAAAGAGGTCCCGGAAAGAGTTTGTCGCTTGCAGCAGAAGGCGGACCAATTATCCTCAAGTCACCCTTTAAGATATCTTCGGCAAAATAAAAATCCCTAGCTTGATCATAAGAAAAATATACATTTTTAGGAAAGTAGGCGAATCTTACTATGATCGCAACTATAAAAATAGCGGCCAATGAAAGTATTATAAATTTATTCTTTCCGAGAGACTTTTCAAAGTGTTTCATTTTCGAACAAACATTTTCGAAGAGTATACATTAGCTTTACTTAAAAGAAAAAATATTAGGTCTTTCAATATTTCTATACCATACTTTAAAGATCTTCGAAAATTAATCGAAGAGGCATCGGGAAAGTAGCGCACAGGAACCTGAATTTCTCCGATTTTAAAACCTTCTTTGATAGCAGAAATCAAAATATCCTGATCAAAAACAAAGTCGTCAGAAAATTTGTGAAAAGGTAATGTCAATAAAACTTTCCTGCTGAAAGCCCTAAAACCGGTATGATATTCGGAAAGATTTTGATCTAAAATAATGTTTTCAAGTATTGTCAAAAACCGATTTGAGTAATA
>CAYSZS010000004.1:0-12591 GCA_964435575.1 uncultured Gammaproteobacteria bacterium
ATTGAAAGAAGTTTGTCTCCGGTAAGAAGAATTAGTTTTTTCTCTTTTTCCGATACAACAATAGATTTTGCGTCTTTTATTTGATCAGACAAATATTGTGCCTTATATTCTCCTTCCTTATCTACAACAACCACTCGGCCATTAGTGCTGTCTAAAATATAAAAACTTTCGGTCTCTTCGCTAGCGAAGACCGCCCTCGCTTTATCAATTTCTGGAGAAACATTTTCAAGATTAAATGTCTGCAAGTTCCCCGAGGTTAGTTTTAAAATCTTTCCGTCGTCTTTTAAAACCCAGATCGAACCATTAATAACTATTTGAGAAGCATCTGTTAGATCAACGACCGCGCCCTCTGTTAGCCAGCTCCTTCTTGCCGAAAAACCGTCCTCATGAGAAGTGTAGCGCCAAATGAGAGAAGCGCTTTTTTCAAGAATGTAAAAGTTGCCCGCATATGAATAGGCTAAAACTTCCCCGCTCCAATCCACTTCAATCACCTTTTTATTACCTTCAAAAATCTCAAAAACACCCTCCGGAGTAACAGTGAAAATTCTATCAGAATAGACGGCAATGGCCTCTGCCTTATCAATGAGATTCGCTCCGGCAACAACTTCTGCTCTTTTGGAATCAGCCTCAACTCTTATAATTCTTTTTCCTTCTTTATCGAATACAAAAATTTTTCCGTTGGAAAAGACCAGGTCCTCTCCGTCAAATCCTTGACTCAATAATCCCAGATTAACAAAAGTTGAGGGTTCTTGGTCATATTCGGCTAGAATCACTCTTTCCCCCTCCTCAATCTTTTTTTTAAGTTCTGTAACATCTTCTTCCTTAAAACCCTCTTTCGATAAACCCAAAACTTTTTGTCGAGCTTGGTAAAAAAGGTCTCTGGCCCTGTCCGGATTCAAGGAGTAAAGGGACTCTGCCTCATCTAATTCATGCGTCGCTTGTAAATAATTCTTTTCAAACTCTTCTCGTAAATCTCTATTTCTTTTCTCTCTTATTCCAAAAAAAATACTAACAATAAGAGCTACAAGAAGGATTCCGCCTACGCTTGCCAAAACCTTCCTTCTGGGCGAAAGTGCGTTTTCGCCCCCCACGTTTCGAACATAAACGGCTTTTTCTTTCAACTTCTCGAATAAACCGGAACTGCTTTTAACTTCTCCAGAAAAAATTCTCTTGGTTTCTGGCTCAGGGACGGTAACGGATTGATCCAATTTTGGCTTAAGATGAATGAGTTTTAGAAAACTTGCACCAATGCCGCCGGTTAATTCTCCTGAATGGATGATTGGCGCCAAAGCTTCGGCAGCCTCTTTTGGATCTTTACCTTGAATTGCTCCTTTGAGAACTCCTTCTGGGGATTTACTGAAAAATTGACTTGTTCCCAGGATAAAAAAATCGCTTTCTTTGGGAATACCGGACGCCACCTGAACTTCCCCGGTTTGACTTTTAAGAATGGTTGATAAAGTTCCTTGCCTCAAAACGGCAATCCGCGCCCCACCGCCGGCGGCAAGATAAAAAATATTATCGATAAGTACTCCGCAGGCTATCTGAATATCTTCCCACGAGGAAAATTCGCTTATAACTTTCTCGACAGAAATCTTCAGCCTCGAAAAGGAACTGCCCCCCCCTTCGCCAAAATACTCCTCGTGAAGACGCGATAAAACTTCTCTTCCGGCAAGAACCGTATCTAGCCCGGAATCCTTACTTACTGTGGAAATTACCGCAAAAATTTTTCCCCTAAGTTTATATTTCTCCTCACTTTCTGGACTGAATTCATAAACTTGTGCCCAACCTGATACGTCGGGATTGCCTGTAAGTTTTGCCGATATAACGTCATACGACATAATAAAAATCTCTCTATTTATGAAGTCCAGCCTGGCTCTAAAGTACGACTAGAGACAATAAAAAAACAATAACCGCTAATAAAAAATGGACAATTCCCAGTACCTTTATTTGTTTTTCAAAACCGACTTCCAGGGTTTCCGTCATAACACGGATTTGCTTTATGACAACTCCGGCAAAAAGAATATAAAGCAAAAGAAAAATCCAAACCGCAATCTTTACAATTGTAAAAACCGAGGGGGCAATGCCTTCAAAATTTTCCATATTAGCGTACTCTTCCTTCCAGTTTTTCCTGTTCCTCCTCTATTCGCGATTCTCTTAAAATCCTGGCTACTTTGTCGGGGTTGGGTACTGCTTCAAAAGTAATTAAGGGAATAGAAGCAGCGGTTTGTATAACAACGTCTCCGAAATTGAAAAAAGTCCTAATCGAACCCACAACGCGGGGCGTGACGTCCTGGATCTGATCTATGTTGGCGTCGGTAATTTCTCTTGATACAAGGTTAAAAAAATCAACCTCGATTATCCTTTCATCCGTAACAATGTTTACATGGAAAAACCAGCTTAAAAATTTTTCGAGGATAAAAGCAAACGTAATGAGATACCAAACAAGAGGGAGGATGATCTGAAAACCGGGCGGTAAAAGCTCGTACGGCAAAATTATCGGGAAAAAAGACGGAGCCAAAAGCATCAAAAAAGCGGTAACCAACCATTGTAAATTGGTTATGGGGTGGCGGCGTAATAGAAGTACCACTTTTTCCTCAGGATCGGCGTTAACAAATCTAACAAAGTCCGGATAATAACAAAAGGCGGCTAGGGGATTATGGGTGTGGCCGGGAAGTCTGTGTCTTTCAGATTCTTTGGGCTCAACAAAAAACGGCTTCGTTTTAGAAGATTTTAGCTTGGAAGATTTTGTCTTTTCTTCTGAAATAAAAACATCAGGCATAAATTAGTGATTGGTTATTAGTGATTAGTTATTAGTAAAATAATTAAACACACTTATTATAGCACTCTAATTAGCTTTGTTTTTTACTAACTACCAACAACCACTTACTAATTACCATTTAAAGCTTCTCTATATTAAATAGACTACTTTTCAATCCAATGTAGCCCGGAGCCCGTAAATTAAAGGCCTTTTTAAATTCCTCGCCTGACATGCTGACCGATCCTTTGTTGGTTGCGAAATTCAAGCTCTGAGTTGACCCTGAATTTGAATAAGTAACCGAAACGCTTGAAACCGAATTATATCCTCCAATTGAGGCAAGTTCGCTTAATGAATACGGATTTCCGTTCCAACAGTTAGTGTCGACGGGAGAAATTCTTGAAACGTCGCCTCCTCCCTTATATAAAATTTGCCAAGCATTTAGGATATCTGCCAGTTCTTCGCTTTTTAACCATGGGTTACTCCTGCCACAAGTGCTGCCAGCGCGCGTCCGATACCAAGCTTTATAAAACCATGGAGAACTTGCAATTTTTTCGTAAGCCTGGCCCGGCCAGTCGCCGTCTTTGGCGTCTTTTATTCCGCTCCATCCCCACTGAGAAATAGTAAATCCCCCTGAAGTTGATGCATAATAAGTTGTTGCGGGAGCTCCCCCTTTGGTCATTACCCAACCACGAGTTGCGTAAACCGCCTCCGCCCACTTGCCGGACTTAAGCTGCGGCTTATAAACCTGGCACGCCTCGGTTGTACAAATAGTACCAGCTCCATTATTGGTTACAGCCAACGCATAACTTCTTGCTGCAACCGCTTGGGCTTTGAGTGCCTCAAATCCGCCTTCGTTGCCCCACCTTTCTGGCACCTCATAAATTCCCAAAAGATAATTGTCTTCAAAAGAGACCCTTCCATAGCCGGAAACTCCAATTGTAGCAGGAACAGGGTAAGCTTTATTAAGTTCTGCTCCCTGATAATAGGCAGAGAGTATTACCTCGGCAGACTGACCGGACTTAGCTCGGCCAAAAGCACCGTACTGGCTCATCCCGGTTCTGTGGGGAGCACCAAAGGAAAATGCAGCAAAAGCGGGACGAAAACCCGGATCGCAGTAATTGGATGATCCGGGAGGACCCGAACAGGGTTCCAGAGTCGGCGGAGTATCCCCAACCGAGGTCTGAAAACCCCCAGCCTTAAGAGCAATCAGTTCTTCCTGTTTTGCAGACAAGGTTGCAAGATATTTCTCAGTTTTCTCGACTTCTCCCGCCAGAAATTGGGCTCTTTGACTGACTTGTAAACGAAGAGTTGATAGACTTACTTTATTTTTCTCCAAAGTTTCCTTATCGTTTTTCAAGACCAAAAGATCTTCTCCGTACTTTTCCATTGTTTTTATATCCTCTTTGGCGGCTTTTTGGCGAAAGGCTATTTCTCTGAAAGCCTCTGATGCGTCTTCAGATGACAGAAAAGGCAAAAGAGGGTCATAAATTCGCAAGAATTTATAGTGATTTTTGGTTTTTTCGACAAAAATTTCTTCTGCATAAGCCAAATCCTCTTCTCTTTTTTCTATGTCTTTTTGGGTAATCTCGAGCTGGTTTGAGAGTCCGGCAATTCTCTTTTCCAAACTGGTAATCTGTGTTCTCAAGTCCGAAAGTTCTTTTTTGTTGTATTCCTGGGCCGGTTTTAGTGCATTTATCTCCTGCTCAATTCTGGCCAAACAAAAGTCGACGTCGCCGACACCTGGGGAATCGCAATTGGGTTCAGCGGAAATAGAGTTTAGTAGTAAGTAGTAAGTAGTGAGTAGTGAGGAAAAAAGTACAACAATAAAAATAATAATCTTTATAATTGATAACTTTGTGCTATGTTCTTTGCGCTTTGCACTAAACATTGTTCTTCATTATACCAGCTCTTTTGGCTACCCCGTTTTTTACTTACGTCACGTCTCCATTCGAACAATTTTGATACTTGACTGCCTGAATTCTCGTACTAAAATGGTAGTATGGTAATCAAAAGGTCCATGCTGCCGGAGCTGGAAAAACATTTAACAGAGAAAGAAATTAGCATGATTGTAGGACCTCGGCAAGCCGGAAAAACTACACTAATGCTTTGGCTTAAAAACAAGCTTGACGGACGGGGTAAAAGTACACTTTATCTCAATTTGGATTACGATTCGGATAAGAAATTCTTCACTACTCAGCAAACTCTAATTAATAAAATTGAACTGGAACTGCAAGGAGAGGGGGGGTATGTATTTATTGATGAAATTCAGAGGAAAGAAGACGCCGGTTTATTCTTCAAAGGAATATACGACATGAACCTGTCTTATAAATTCATATTGTCGGGATCAGGAAGTTATGAACTAAAAGAAAAGGTTCACGAATCTCTCGCTGGACGAAAACGAATTTTTCATTTGACTACCTTATCTTTTGAGGAATTCGTCAACTATAAAACAGATTATAAGTATGAAAATCGACTCCAAGCTTTTTTTGAAATCGAAGAGGAAAAGACTTTTGGGCTTTTAAAGGAATATATGAATTACGGTGGGTATCCCGCAGTCGTTGTTAAGAATACTTCCCAAGAGAAACTCCAGGTAATTAAGGAGGTTTATCAAAGCTTTGTGGAAAAGGATTTGATTAAACTTCTCAGTATTGAGAAAAGTGAAGTACTAGGAAGTCTTCTTAAATTAATAGCAGGACAAATTGGTCAAATAACCAATTATTCTGAAATTTCAAATACTCTGGATGTTTCTGTCAAAACTGTAAAGAATTACCTTTGGTACCTTGAAAAAACTTACATCCTCCAAGCTGTTAGTCCTTATTTCAGAAATGTTCGAAAAGAAATTACAAAATCCCCTGTTTATTATTTCGAAGACCTGGGGATGAGAAATTTCGTATTGGAAATCTTTGGCAATATAGAAAAGGAGCCAAACCAAGGTTTTCTTTTTCAAAACTTCATACTTAATTTCTTTATAAAACCATCTTTGAAACTTTCTCCATCAAAACCTCATTTTTGGAGAACCAAAGATAAGTCTGAGGTCGATTTTATAATTGAAAAAGGGTTAGAAACCATCCCCGTCGAAACTAAATTTTCTACAATGAAAAAACCTGAAATAACGCGTTCGTTGAGAAATTTCATCGACAAATACAAACCCAAAAAGGCAATTGTTGTCAATTTGTCTCTTGACGAAAATATTAAAATAAAAACTACTGAAGTTTTCTTTGTTCCCTATTATAAATTGCACTCGCTCTTGCTTAAAGAAACGTTCTAAACAAAATATTACCTTTGTTCTTCTCATATTGTTCTTCATTATACCAAGGGGGGGTTAATATAATAGCTAAATGGCCAGATGGCTTTATGACTATCTGAACATTAATCTACCTAGCTATGCAACCATATAACCATTTAACCATTCAACACCAGTTGATTGTAATTGAATTTTGATGTTAAATAGAAATAATGAGAAAGTTTATAGTGTGTTTACTATCTCTACTTATTTTTTTATTCATTTTCTCTTCAGTTCCTTCCAATCAAGTTACGGCGCAAGGAGAAGTATGCAGATCTTTAGGCGGATCCTGTACAAGAGTTGATGAGTGTAGGGGCGACAACTTCGGTCGGCAAGACTGTGGTGGAATTGGGGGTATATGCTGTATCCCTTTTTGTGATAGCGGAGAATATTGTCAAGAGGTTCCTGGAGGCAGAGTGCCTTGTGAGCAGCAAGGAGGAGCTCCTGGAGCTTGTTCCATAGTAGGAGGCGGGCGAGGGAACTGCTGTTTACCTCTACCCGAAGGGACCTGTATTGGAAATGGCGGGCAACAGGGTGTGTGCATAGGTCCTGAGTTTTGCCCTGAGGACTACTATCAGGATGGAATTAACCCACCCGATCCTGTTTGTTCATTTGGACAAAGATGCTGTGTACCTGATACTGAACCTGGACAAGACTGTGTGGGTGAGAACACAGGAAGGCCAGGTACTTGTGAGTTCGGCCTTGCGTGTCCCGGTGAAGACACCATGCAAGATGGTTGGTGCGATCCATTGCACGTACTTAGGTGCTGTGTCAATACTATACCAGGAGAAACATGCGAGCCAGAGGGACACTGTACTCCATTAAGATGCGGCTTCGGAGACCCATACACAACACCCGACTGCAATGCCTTTCCACTCCACTGTTGTCCTGACGCACCACGTTCTGCACCCATTATTCGGATTAGAATTTTTTGCCAAGATAATAACCCAAACCTGCCGCCCACCAGTGATCCAGACAGCGGAAGGCTCTTGACGGCTATTGGCTGTATTCCTATCGGAAGCCCCCAAGAATTTACGAGTTTTCTCCTTACTTGGGGAATGGGGATTGCCGGGGGAATCGCCTTTGTACTCATGATTTACGCAGGCTTTTTGATTATAACCTCGGCCGGAAATCCCCAAAAACTTCAGGCCGGGAAAGAGCTTTTAACCGCTGCCATAATGGGATTAATTCTTCTACTTTTCGGAGCTTATATCTTACAACTTATCGGTGTAACTATTTTAAACATTCCGGGATTTAGACGGTAAAAATATAGGCAATGATAGACCTTCGTGATCTTATAAGAATAACTCTTCCCGAACTATCAGCTGTCGGGGGGCCTTTTAGTCTTGGTGCAATTATTCGTGATCTCTTACCTTACGTCTTCGGAATTGCAGGATTCCTAATTTTTCTTTATATAATTTGGGGTGGCTTTCAGATACTTACCTCGCAGGGTGATCCCAAAACAGTTGCCTCCGGACAACAAAAAATTACCTATGCGGTCATAGGCTTATTGGTTATTTTCACCGCCTATTGGGTCATAAGGCTAATTGCAAGAATCTTAAGTTTAAACCGGATTCTTGATATTTTCGGTTCAACATGAACACCCGCTTGGCATTTAACATTGGTGAAACTTTCTTCGGAAGATCAGGGGGATTTCTTACCGAAATCACCGACCTCGGACTCCTTGTATCTTTAATCTTTAGGAATGCACTCGTAATTGCCGGGGTCATCCTTCTTTTTTTATTTGTCTTTGCAGGATTTCAGATGATTTCGGGCTCGGGCGACCCGCAAAAACAGCAGCGGGCCCAACAAATAATGACAGCCGGGATAATTGGATTTATACTAATTATATTGGCATACTTTATTATTAGAATTATCGAAGTTTCTTTAGGAGTTGATATCTTAGGGCAAATTGCAGGCTGATATGAGAATAGCACAAAACCCCTGGGGCGTTGTTAATCCGCCGAGCTGGCTCAGCGCCTTTGGCGGAGGAACAATCCAAGGGATACCAATACTTATTAATATAATTTTAAGAACCCTGATCGTCGGGGCTGGGATATATACCATAATAAACCTCATCCTGGCAGGCTACGCCTATCTTTCAGCAGCAGGGGACGCCAAAAGGATTGCTGACGCAACCAATAAAATTACCCACAGCATAATTGGCCTTGTAGTTGCTGCTGGAGCCTTTGTTGTTGGCGGAATAATCAGTCAAATACTTTTCGGAGATCCAGCCTATCTATTACAGTTAAGGTTCTTTAGTCCGCAATGAGAAATTTAATTGCCCAAAGAGAAAACCCTCTGACCACGCCCTTAAGCGGCATCGGAAACATCGGCCAGGGAACAAATGCCGTAGTCGTACTCGCACAAGTTTTATCAACCACAATCGGCCTACTGACCGTAGTTGCGGCGCTTTTCTTCATGTTCATTCTAATAACCGGCGCAATCGGCATCATTTCCTCTGGCGGCGATAAAGGAGCATTTGAGGACGCCAGAAGGAAAATGACTACGGGCGCAATCGGTTTAGTCGTCGTTATCGCAGCCATGTTTATAATGGATATCATTACAACCCTCCTGGGAATAAGAAATATTTTAAATATCGGAGAAATGATTGAAAGAATTACACAGCTCTAAACCAAATTCCAAAGTGATATGAATGAAGCAATTGCCCAAAATATTATAAATCCAGCAATAGACCTTGGGTTTAGTAGTGGCGCGGCATTTTTCGGTAGTCTTATCCCTGCTCTTATCAGTCTGGGATTTGTAATAGGAGCAATAGTTTTTGTGTTTATATTAATCGTCGGAGCCATTCAGTGGATTACTTCCGGCGGGGACAAGATGCAGTTGCAAGCAGCCCGCTCAAAAATAACCAGTGCACTTGTCGGCATAATTATCCTTTTGGCCTTTTTTGCCATACTAAACCTTGTCGAGTGTTTCTTCCGAATAGGCTTAAGACAAGTTGAGATTGGTCCTTTTAATATTAATTTTTCGTCGACCTTAATTTGTCCAGGTGGAGGTGGGGGTGGCGGAGGAGGTGGTGGAGGTTCTGCTCCATCTGGAGGAAACATCGCCTGTTCGTGTGGTGGAGCATGTTCCGGATATTATGCAGTCACAAATAGAGTTGGAAGGCTCACCTTCGCGGGTGATTGTTATAGATGCACCTCGGGAGGTTGGGTTGCGGAGGGTGGCACGTGTGGAATACTTCATTGTCGACCAGGTGACTGGGATTGCAGAAATCCTTAAACTCAAAGTTCTGTTTGAACCTATTTTTCCCCCTTGACAAAGGATTTAGTATATCCACATAATAAAGACATCAACATGACACTACTTTCACCAGTTTATGCCCAAGCAATAAACATTACTCCCGGGGGGCAATTCTCAGGATTAAACGACATTACAGTTGCAACTATTATCTCTGCCTTCATTATTCTCGCCCTCGTTGTTGCAGCTTTGGTTTTCTTCTTCATGCTGGTTTGGGGAGGCATAAGGTACATTACCTCAGGCGGAGACAAGGGTCAGACAGAAGCAGCCCGAGGCCAAATTACAGCAGCTCTAATCGGTTTGGTCATAGTTTTTGCGGCTTGGGCAATAATTAATCTTGTAAACTTGTTCTTCGGAATAAATATACTTTCGCTTAACATTCCGAATGCTCAGGCTCCATAAGAGTAAGTGTAAGAGTAAGTGGGAAGCCCGCTTAGCGGGCTTTTTTAGTTAATATAAGTCCCTTGCTTCGTCTTTAGGTATTTTGTTAAACTGTAAACTAAGAATATGAAACTTGCTCAAGTACCAATAGAAACAGTTTGTGATCCACCGGAAAGCTCGTTCAACTGCGTTGCTACGGTAGGCGGCTTTGAAGGTCTTTTCGAAAACGCAATCGCAGCTCTTTTGGGTCTTGCTGGCATTGCTCTTTTTATAATGCTCTTAGTGGGAGGCTTTAAGTTTATAACTTCCGGAGGTGACCCCAAAAGTCTCGAGTCTGCAAAAAATACATTGACACATGCAATAGGCGGGATCGTTCTTGTGGCACTAAGCTACCTTATTCTTCGCTTTATCGGAGTATTTACCGGAGCCGATGTAGTTAATTTTAACATAAATTAACCTTAGTTTGTGCTAAACTAAATTTAATGAAACCGCTCTATTATCTTTTAGGTATTATCTTCCTAGTAGCCACTTTTTTTGCTCTAGCAACAAAGCCTTCATATGCACAAAGTTGTCCAAGCGACTGCGATGCGGGCTGCGGCGTAGGCTTTGTCTGTGACTACTGCCAGCGTGACGGAGACAGAGGACCAGCAACCTGGAATTGCAGTCGTCGTGGATGCTGTAATCGTCCTGAAAGATGTCCAGGAGAAAGTGGGGTTTGTCTTGAAGCGGGCTATCATGTTAATAACCGCATAAATTGTGCTTCAGACCCGGATTTATGCGGACCAACTCCCACAAGAAGACCTAGACCCCCAACCCCAACATCAACCCCCGCCCCCCTTCCTACAACCGGACCAGCAAGGCCAAGACCCGATCCTTATGTACCCTGCAGTCAATTTAGAGAGCCGGAATTTCACTCTTTAAGGCCTTATCAAGCTTCACCCTGCAACCAGAATGTCGATCAGGATGCCCTTTTTTGCGGCAACGATTTAGTTCTAGTCGACGAATTTACTATAGTAAAAACTTTTTTTGCCCCGCCATTCTACACTCAATGGACCTACTCGCTCGACGGCCAACCGATTGAGCCCGTACCTGCGGAAAACCCCCTGGAAGAATTACCCTGCCTTGTTTGCCGGGCCGGAACTTGTGTACCAAGAATCCCGGGACCCATGCCTGGCTGTGATCCCGGTTTAAATATGTGCTCCGGCCTGGGTTCCGAGTGCGTCGGAAATTGTATAGATAACGGAGACGGAACAGAAACCTGTTTTTTCAATATTACCAGAGTCAGAAACATTGCAATCGATCTTGAGGGAGCAAGGCTGCCCATCATGGGCTATACAGAACCATCTCTTAATAATGAGGATGACCCCTATCGTGTAATAAATAGCGTACTTCAAAATGAAACTGTAGAAGACGCCCTAAAAGTTAACGAATACGTAAGCTGGTACTTAAACGGAGTAATCGGCCGGGCCGAATATAATCCTCCAAACCTTGACACAGAAGAGGGAAGAAGAAAAATGACAGACTATTCGGGCCCTTTAAAGAAACTGCTCTCCTTTGAAAGCCAACTTACGGATAGATTATTTGAGGTAACAAGAGCGGGAGTTGATAGACATAACCAGATTGTGGGTTGTTCTGTCGCGGGAATACCAACCGCCTGTTATCCCGGGGGCGCTCCAAGGTTCAGGCTAAACCAAGCTTTCGGTAGATTGCTTCAATACATACCTTTTTCTTCGACAGAGGACAGGGTCGGCGAAGTCGAAATAACCGACTATTCAATACAGCCGGTTCTTTTCACCGGATTTAGAATCCTCTCGTCTTCGATAACAAACCAGCAGCCTGCCGAGCTTTTCTTCGCCCACATGCAGGAGAGTTACGAGCTGGCCGACCTTCTTCAGAAACCCTTCAGTTATCAGGGGGCGAATTTGGACGCAGAAGCAGAAGATTCAGTCGTCCCCTACTCGCCCTTTTGTGATCTGACCACAATTCGTTCAAACCCGGGAGACCACCTTTTCCCGGGAGAGCTTTCGGCAACGGTTGAGTATACCGCCCAGGTGGAGTGTACTTTCTGCATACCGGACCCCGATATTCCGGGGAGTTTGTGTCGCTGTCTTTCAGGAAGTACGGCCGATTGTCAACCTGATGCCGACTATTGCGCAACGGATTATGGACCGGTTGACTGCGGAGAAGGCATAACCTGTGGAGCTGATTGCGGTTCTTTCCCGACCGGGCAACCCTGTGACCTTTATTTGGCAGGTGCAACCTGCGTGCCTCAAAGCTGGTCGTGTGTTGGAGATTTTGGAGTTGGCCCACCCCCTTGCCCCGCGGGGTTTAGATGCGGTACCAACTGTTCTGCGCCACTACCTGAGCAGATAGACCTAACCCAGGAATGTCCGAATACGGTTTACGTTTCCTTTAGAACGGTAACCAAAACACCACTGGCTACTGAGATTTGGACGAGACTTGTTGCAGGACCCTCCAGTGTTTTTAGGCGAATTTTTCCCCAAATAGAAGACGCGCCCGGAAGACCGATTAGACGACTTTGGGATATTCCGGCCGCAACCAGCGTAATATACGAGGTTTTAACTCCGGGTGTCAGGGTCGTTGCCGGAAATCCAGGATCAGGAAGGGACAACGTCGGCGAACTTTACTTTCCCCATATAGGCGGAATACACGAATATTTCTTAAAATGCATTCAAAAGACCTTAAGGCCGCAAGGCTTTGGCGAAGGTTGCGCAACAGGACCGCTCCCTCCACAGATTGCAAACACCGGTAGCGGCGGAAACACCGGTATCTGTGGAACTTATGATGCCGGGTCTTACGTACCTCCTGCGCCGACAAGGGGTTCTGCCTGCGAGCCTGGAGTTGCCGGTTGGTGTAGCATTTCAACCTTAACCCGCGAAATCAATGT
>CAYSZS010000004.1:12691-18149 GCA_964435575.1 uncultured Gammaproteobacteria bacterium
GACCACTGGACAGATCCTGATACCAATATCAACAAAATGATAACGTTATCTCAAAACGGCACGGTCTGGGATCCCTGGGCATATTACGGAGTTTGTTTCTAATAATTAAGATGGGAAAGAAACCTAAAACTAAACCTAAAGTCAAAAGAAACCTAAAACCAATCTCTCTTTTTATTGTCATACTTGTCCTTTTAGCATTATTTTCCCAAAAACTCGACAAGTCTTTTAAGGCACCTCTGCAAAAATCCGCTCTCCAAACCCAAACGAGCAAAGATTCCGAAAAATCTGAAAAAATCGAATTAAATGGGATAAAGGTTAACGATTTTAACAAAAAAGCAATTAAGGTGGGAGAGCTGGACGACGTCCTTTTTGTCGACGAAAATGGGTACAATATAACCTATTATCCACTCGATAAAGCCTTTCTGATAGTTATCACAAGTATCCCCTTTGAGGAAAATCGCCAGGAAGCCGAAAAAAGATTTTTAGACGAGCTGGGAATAGGAACTGCTGACGCCTGCAAACTGGCCGTCTACATAACCACTCCCAGAGCTTTCAACCCCAACGAGTCGGGAATTAATTATTCATTATCTTTCTGTGGCAAAGATAACAGGTAATACAGCTAGAAAAAGAATTATAGAAATCAATAGGTACCACAAGTACCAAAGGTATCAAAAGTATCACAAGAATGGATAAATCAGAAAAAGGTTATCATAAATTGATTGTCTGGCATAGATTAAGGGAACTTTTAATCTTAACTTATGAGTTAACTGCAAAACTTCCTGCATCAGAACAGTTTGGTCTTGTCTCCCAGATGAGAAGAGCCATTGTTTCAGTAATATCTAATTTTGTCGAAGGTTACCTAAAAAGAAGCAAGAAGGAGAAAAAACACTTTTTAGAAATTTCGGAAACATCACTCCTTGAACTTGAAGTACAAAGTGAAATCTGTATTATTCTTAATTACTGGACACAAGAAGAGTATTTTCAATACGATAAAAAGCGTTCAGAGGCAGCTTATCTTTTGTATCGATATGAATTAAAAATTGTTTAAGCCTGTGGTACTTTTGGTACTCGTGATACTTGTGATACTTGATATATGCGCTTGCATTTTCCCCTAACGGGTATGCTATTATTAAATTAACTAAAATCCATGTTCAAAAAGCTCATCGCTTCAATAATACTTGCCTCATACTTCCTTGTTTCAGTTATTGTTCCGGTCGCTCGGGCCCAAGAAACTTGGTATCAACCAAGCTATACCGAGTGGGCAGAAAGAGTATATGATACCGAACACCCTGAGGAAATATTCGGCGAGCGCTACACTGCCGCACAGGTTTATTGGGTAATTTATAGTCTTATGCACTTTGTATTAACAGCTCTTGGGGAAGAGGGAGCAAGCTGCATCATAGCCCACCCCCGGGATCTTGAAACGTGTGTCCCTTCACTTAGAACTATTTTAACAAGCATGGGCTTTTTGTCCTCAAACGAAAGACAAGATAACAACGCTTGGCTTGCGATGATTGGAGAGCGACCCGTCTCTTTTGTTTCCTATGTAAAAGACTTAGGAACAAAATTAAATATAATCCCTGAAGCAAAAGCACAAGGCTTTGGCTTTGAAGCTGCAAGCGCTGTGCGCGAGATTTGGAGAACAGTAAGAGATCTCACCTATTTTCTATTGGTGCTGGTAATCATAGCCATGGCGTTTGCAATAATGTTCAGGGTAAGACTGTCCCCGCAAACCGTGATAACCGTTCAGTCGGCTATACCCAGGGTAATAATCGCCCTTGTCCTTATTACCTTCTCCTATGCCATAGCAGGATTTGTCATTGACCTCATGTATGTAGTCATCGGCTTAATAGCTGCCATTATTAGTAACTCAGGACTTTCGGGATTCGACTGGCCAACTATGTTCGGCGCCTTAACAAACGATAGAACTGTAATGCAGCTGATGCTTTTTTACTTTCTGGCTTTTCTTTTGGTTTCATTTTACGCTCTTTTCTCGGGAGCTCTTGGCTTTTTTAGCTTATTGTCCGGAGTCGGGCAAATATTTTGGGTTATATTACTTGTCATAGTTGCCATCGTCCTTCTCTTTGCGGTCTTTAGGATATTTTTCATGCTCATTAGGACATATGTCATTGTTCTTCTCCTTATTATCTCTTCTCCTTTACAAATTCTGTTAGGCCCCTTGGGAGGCGGGGGGTTTGGTGCTTGGCTAAAAAGCATGGCTGCCAACTTGGCCGTGTTCCCAGCAACAGGCTTGATGTTTTTTATAGCCTTTCTTTTCCTTAGGGCTGCAATGCCTGACCTTTTTGAGGCATGGCCTCTAATAGCAGACCTTATCGATCGTGCATTCCCTTTCAATGTAAGTAGCGCTCTCGGAAATTCAACCTGGACCCCACCTTTATTGGTCGGAACAAATGATATGGATATCTTGTGGCTTTTTGCCAGCGTTATTGTAATCACTCTTATTCCAAGAACCGCCGAGATAATAAGAGGCGCCATCACCGGCCGACCGTTTGCCTTCGGAACAGCGGTGGGTGAAGCATGGACAGGAGTAACAGGAATGGCAGGAAGAGGTCTCGGCTTTGCAGAAGGAAGAGGTGCTATGGAAAGAATTAATATACAAAGAGATTTGGAGATGATGGCAGCACAACAAAGGGGGAGGATACGACCAGGCCAGCTTGGTGCAATCCAAAGAAGCGCTGAAATAACCAGGCAACAAGAAATATTACAAAGATTGAGGAGAGGATTGGGTCTTTAATATCTCCCAAGTCATAATGACAGAAAAAGAAGTCAATTATGCTTCCAAAGACATACTCCATTCTATTAAAAAAGTGCTAAAAAGTTCTACTAATATTGCTGAAGAAATCAAGTCTGCTAAGTTGGATGAAATAAAGCACGATATTGAAATGACTGAGGCAATACAAAGAGGGGCTTTGTCTGGAGAATTGTTAGCAAGAAAAAGATCTTATCATTTGCAAAAAAAATTAAAACTTTTATCGATATTTAGAAAGCTATTTAGCACCAGATAAAAACTATCTCGCCTTATATTTATATTTTTTTGCAAACTCAGCCGATATGTCACGATATTCTTCTGGTTCTACTAATATATTTTCCATAAACCATCTCTCTTCTTGTTTACTTATACATCTGGAGTTACGAGCATCTCCAATTATATCTAAAGGGGTTGGCTCTGAAGTTGAATAACCGGCTGGGATTACACTAACCTGCTGATTAATATTAACCGGTCTAAAACCGCGCATACCTTGTAAATAGGGACTGTCCAACCTTAATGCTTCTTTAATTGTTCGAGGAATAAGCCAACCGGCAAGAGTATAAACAAAAGGGTTGTCAGGCCTTCCATTTTTATTTAATGGACCGGGGCTTATATACCTTATTTTTCTTGCTGCTCTTACTGGCGATTCTCCTTGGGTATTGAAAAAGTCAAAATTTAACTTACTAGGATCGGGGATAGCAAGCACTATATCTCTCTTTGTTACCGAACCTCGTAGCATTGCTAAATTATGACCTCCTTTTGATCCTCTTGCTGGTTCATTTGCCGCATCTTCAGGTCCTCTAACTTCAGTTTGATACCAAGGGAATGTTTCGCTGGCTTGATTAAAATTGTCCTCATATGCTAGTTTATAAAGCGAAGTTTTTGCTGGTACTGTTTTCCCGTTATCAGTTTTGGTTCCATATTCTACTTTGGTATGCTTCATATATGGAGGAACGAGCGAACCATGGTGTCCTACTCCAAAAGGATGTCCTCCGTTCGAAGGATTGAAGTAAAATTCTTGGCCCTTTGCAGATTTAAGATTAGCTAAATAATTTTCTAAATATTGTTCGTAGCCATCAGGATCTTTTTCAGCTGAAATGACTACATCCTGCCAGTCAATTTCTAAGGCTTTATTATTAGCATCTCTTCTTACTCGATAAACCACCTTCTCATCGGGGTCAATAATATTACCATCGGGAGTGAAAGCCGAAAGTCCGAGTTCTTGCAAAAATTTCTTCTGGGCGTTAATCAACTTAGTTGCAAGATCATCAGCAAAGGGCGGGTCTCCAAACTTATATTCTCCAGTTTCTAAATCAACCGACCAAGCATTAGCAGTAACATTCTCTTTGTAAAGAGCCATGTCCCAACCTCGTACAACATTAGACATGTTTTTTATTCCGTCAACTTTCGATTCTTCTAGCAATGCTTCAAGAAAAACCCTAAAAACACCCGCTGTTCTAAAACCGTCAACAAACGTCTCTCTGTTAATCACAACTTCTACATCTTTTCCACTTTCGTCTGTAACCATCTTCCTAATTACCTTCTTACCTCGACCTATATCCTCAATTAGCTTCTCAATCCTGTGGACTGCGGCACCGTTTCCGCTCAGAGATTCACCTTTCTTCTCCCCATACCTATAATAAGATCTCCAATTCATTTTATCGGGTTCGGGTAGCCCTGCTTCAAGTTGCTGGTGTGCTTTTGCGTCAACGTTCGATGCGTTGTGTCGGTATCTAATGGCTAAATCAAAAACCTCTCTACTTTCTGTATGGATTTTTAGGTCCTGAAGAATATTTTGCCCCTCAATCCAAGGAGCTAAATCCGCCTCAAAATTATTTAGGGATTCCTCAGCTTTTTTCTTTGCCTCCTCTAATATTATAGATTGGTCAATTGCTTGCCCTTGCTGCATTCTCTGCTTAGTTAACCCTTTAACCCAATATCTAGTATACCTTTGAAGTTTTTTCTCACGCCATCTATTTTGTCCTCCTTGTTTTTGAATCTCAGTCCACGCTTTATATTTGGCTACTTGCACACCATGCACTTGCAACGCTTCATCCAAAGCTTGTTTAACTTGAGAAGCCTCTGGCCTCGACATAAGTCCTTCTTTTGTTTCAAATCTCCACTGAAGAAGAGCTAAAGTTCCCTCGTTATTTAAGTCATATCCAGCAGCTTCTTTACCATAAACAAGCCCCTCAAACATAAATGCGTGTGCATCTTCCGCTGCTTCGAGAAGCCATTCAATATCACCCGCTTCTTGTGCTTCCTTAATTTCAGTAATAATTTCTGTTCCCTGAACTGTATATAAATATTGTAAACGAGCTCTTATCTCGGGAGGTACAGTTTCAGGTATATTATTTAGTTCTGGTAAAAGAGGTTTGGGTTGGTCTGGACCAGCAGGAGTTGTTGGCTGCTGAGCCCCTAGTTGTGCTTTTACCTCGGGAAAATTAACACCTGATTTTGCTTGGGAAGATATATCAAAAGCTCCCATATATTCTTGGGGGGTTCCAATGTTACGCATACTCTCCACGCTGATCATATTTTGTCCTTCTTTAGCAGTTTCGTCGCTCATATTATCCATATTTTACCACCCAAAATCAAAGGAATAAATAGGAAATTGTGAAAAAGGGGTGGGGTTAAATTAGTGCGTTCACGAGGTAATCTAAGATTACAGAACAAAGGGCAAAGAAC
>CAYSZS010000004.1:18249-36849 GCA_964435575.1 uncultured Gammaproteobacteria bacterium
TTAAATTAGTGCGTTCACGAGGTAATCTAAGATTACAGAACAAAGGGCAAAGAACTCTCCGAGCCAGAGGCTATTCTCCGAACCGACGGTCAAGAGCCGGAGGCAAACAACAAAGATGCTTGTTTTATTACGCTTTTTTCTCCAAAAATTTCTCGATGTATTTGGCAAATTGTGCCAAATCTGGCAATCGGTTTTGAATATTGTCATAGGTAATTTCCCTCTGAACATCCAAATAGCCATGAACAAGAACGTTCCTATACCCTGCAATACTTATCATTATGTTCGCAAAGTCTCCATCGATAATATGTTCCTTTGCAAGTTCATTGAAAACTTCTGAAACAGTTTCGAAATTTCTATTTAAACCGAGCGAGGCGATAATATGATTGGCTATATCAATACACGCCTGGATAGCAATCTGTAAGTGCCTTTCCGCCTCAGCATTAAGACTGTCATCGGGAATAAATTCCGATCTTTCCAGGGGTTTAAACTTATCATTCAAAACTTTTAGACGCTTGTGAATTTCTTTGATTCTCCTTTTTACTCTATATGTATCTAGCACCTAATTCTCCTTTCCTGGCAATTTCACTTAAATACACAAAGTACTCGTCAATTGATGGCTTCATGTCAAAAAATTCTCGTAAAATCTTCTCTTCAAATTCAACTCTCTTTTTTGAATCAATTCCCAGGAGAATCTTCCCTTCTGAAATTACTCTATGTGCGAAATCCACTGGACAAGACTCTAAATTTTGCACCTCAAATTCTTTGTGGGTAATTTTACCAAGATCGTATAAATATCTTGTTTGAGGTATATCAAATCCTCTAAAGTTTCCTTTATCGTTTACTAAAATTGCCAAGTCTATGTCAGAATCGCTTCTGGCAAAACCCTTTGCTTGTGAGCCATATAAATACACCGCCTCTATTTCAGGCTTTTCGGAAAAATATCTTATTATTTTTTGGCGAATATCAGCACTTAGCTTCATACCATATAATTATACCACTCCAAACACCAAAAGATTGACACCTTGTGAAAAACTGCTGGGGTTGACCCCGCACCAAGGCGGCATAAAATATTACCTGATTTGAGTCATGTCGCTTTTAATATCGAACTGTTTATGGAAAGTTTAGATTTTAACATGGTGCGGATTCATATTTTGGAAAATCAGATGCCACTTTGGTGCGGGGTTGAATTAATTGCTTCATGCGCTAAAGTTAAATAAGAGTAAAAGGGCTATGGAAGAACAACATCCGATACCTCAACAGATTTCCGCTTACCAGTTCAGGCTGGTAGGAGACATGACTTTGAAGCAATTTTTCCAGGTTGCCGGTGGAGCCTTGGTTGCTCTTTTCATCTATTCCTCAAACCTACCAGCATACGTCAAGTGGCCGCTAATCATTTTCTTCTTTCTTTTCGGCGTTGCTTTGGCTTTTTTTCCTCTTGAAGATAGACCCTTAGCTAAATGGCTAATACTTTTTTTCAAAGCAATATATTCTCCAACCATATACGTTTGGAAAAAAACAGCCGCAAAGCCAACTTTCTTCCAACCCGAACCTGAAGCTGAAACAGCTCCCATTACCCCGCCTAGTGAAGATCAGGATACCATTCTTCCAAAAAAGGAGGAGTTAGAGGTCGAAGTTTCCCCAGAGCTAAAAAGGCTTGAGGAGGGAGAGAAGCAATTTTTAACCAATGTCACGGCTCAGTTTTCGTCACCCCCCACCCCGGTTATTCCCGAAACCAAAAAGAGAGACGTTTATGTTCCTAGTCAAGGTAGAGTGGATATTAAACTTGATGAGAAACCTCAGGTTATTCGAGAAACTTCCGGTCAAATATCCCCAACTTTTGCAGAATCAAAACTGAGTCCGATGAAGGGCCAATTATCAACTGGTGCTCAGGAAGCTCAATTTTCTACAACAGCCGATCCCTCTACCCCAACCAAACCCAATATAATTGTAGGCCAAGTCCTTGATTCCGAAGGGAAAATAGTCGAGGCCGCAATTTTAGAAATCCTAGATCCTGATGGAAGGCCGGTAAGGGCCTTGAAAAGCAACAAATTAGGCCATTTTATGATTGTAACTCCACTTATAGACGGAAAGTATGAAATAATTACAGAAAAAGACGGACTTACCTTTGACGTCCTCTCAATTGACGTAAAGGGCGAGATTATCCCGCCAATTGCAATAAGGGCAAGTGAAAACACTGAAATACTAAAAGACATAAAGACTTAAAAACCTGTTTTTTAGTTTTTAAGTTTTTTGGTTCTTAAGTTTCTATTATCATGGCTATTCCATTCCTATCAACACCGGACAAAGCAATAACAGACACGGCGCAGGATCTTCTGCCAATCGCGGAGATTACTGACGGAATTGTAATCTACAAAAACGGCGGCGCTGCCCTTATTATGGAATCAACGTCTCTTAACTTTGGTCTTCTCTCCGAAAGGGAACAGATAGCGGTTATTGCAAGTTATGCAGGCCTTTTAAATTCATTCAATTTCCCTGTACAAATCGTCATCAGAAGCCAGAAAAAAGATATCTCAAACTACATGGTTTATCTGGAAGAGGCGCAAAAAAAGATTAAAAACCCAAAACTACTCTCTCTTATGGATTCTTATAAAAAATTTATCCAGGAAGCCATAAAAAAGAAAAACGTTCTCAGTAAAAAATTCTACATCGTCATTCTTTTTACGCCATTTGAGTTGGGAATCAGTAAATCTTTAATCGCTACATTCCGACCTGGCCAGGGAACAAGAGCACTTCCTTATCCAAAATCCTATGTGGTTAGAAAAGCAAAAATATCCCTTTTCCCTAAAAGAGACCACCTAATTAGGCAAGTGGGAAGGCTTAGTATAAAGCTGAAACAGCTGAATAACGAAGAGCTGATAAATCTTTTCTATAATGTTTATAATCCCGAACCGCCGGTTAAAGAACGGGACATTTTTGCTTAAAACACTATGGCATTAAAACTTTTCAAACAGAAAAAAACTCCTGCTCCTTCGGAAAATAAGCCTAAAACCCAAGAGATTTCTACAAACTTAACTTCCGAAAAACCAAAAATAGTAGATCCTGTTAAGGCCGTTAGCGAACAAAAAATGGAACTTCTTGACGTAATTGCTCCAAGTGCAACCGAAATAGATATGGACTATATCAAAATCAATAACGTTTATCTTCGAAGTCTTTTTGTTTCGGGCTATCCCCGCTTTGTTTCTCCGGGCTGGCTCGAACAAGTCGTTAACTTTAACAGCTCTTTAGACATTTCTTTTTTTATCTACCCCATCGAGGGAAAAGGAGTTTTGGACGACCTCATGAGAAAAGTGGCCGAAATGGAAGCCGAAATAGCAACAGACCTTGAGCAGGGAAAAATCGTTGATCCGGGAACTGAAGCCAAGCTCGAGGACGCAAGACTTCTCCAGGAAGAGCTGGTAAAAGGAGCCGAACACTTTTTCGAGTTCGGATTTTATATAACTATTAGAGCTGCAGACGTGGAACAGCTTAACCATCTATCAAAGCAGGTGGAATCTACCTTGGGATCGCTTCTTATTTCTGCTAAACACGCAACTTTGGACATGGATAGCGGCTTACTATCAACCGCTCCCTTTGGACTTGATAGACTCTCGATCACCAGAAACATGGATACAACCTCTTTGGCAACAACATTTCCACTAACTTCCGCAGAACTTTCAGGCGAAACCGGGGTTCTTTATGGAATAAATTCTCAAAACGGCTCTTTTATCATTTTCGATAGATTTTCTTTGGAGAATTCAAACATGACTATTTTCGCGACTTCAGGCGCCGGAAAGTCATATTTTGTGAAGCTCGAGTCGGTAAGGTCTCTTATGTTGGGGACGGAAATTATAATAATCGATCCTGAGGGAGAATATATAGCACTGGCCGAGGCCGTCGGGGGGGCAAACATCTCCTTTTCTTACACTTCTTCTTCTAAAATCAACCCCTTTGATCTATCCCAGGTATACGAAAGGGGAGAAAATCACCTCGGACTTAAAATTTTGTCGCTGCATTCCCTTTTCAAGGTAATTATGGGTGCTCTATCCCCTATTCAGGAAGCTCTTTTAGACAGAGCGATTGTGGAAACCTACAGAGCCAAAGGAATTACCCAAGACCCTGAAACACAAGCCAAAGAACCCCCCCTGATGGAAGACCTTTACAAAACCTTAATAGGCATGGAGGTAGAAAACGCACAAGACCTTGCCGCAAGGATCGAAAAATTCGTCAGAGGAAGTTTTATCGGAATATTTGATCAGCAGACAAACATCGAGATCGAAAATCCCTTTACGGTATTTAGCGTAAAAGAACTTCAAGACGCGCTAAGACCGATCGCCATGTTTATAATTCTTGACTTTATTTGGACAAAAATCAAAAAAGATTTAAAACCAAGACTACTACTTGTCGACGAAGCCTGGCACATGATGAGACACGAAGACTCAGCTCAGTTTTTGTGGAGCATAGTCAAAAGAGCCAGAAAATACTATCTAGGACTCACTACAATCACCCAGGACGTCGAAGATTTCCTAAACCGAGACATCGGACGGGCAATTGTCACAAATAGCGCCTTAAGAGTACTTTTTAAACAATCTCCTGCGGCAGTAGACAAAGTAGGCGAAATCTTTTTTCTCTCCCAAGGAGAGAAAAACCTTCTCTTGGGAGCAAATATCGGTGAAGGAATATTTTTCGCCGGCAATAACCACGCACCAATCAGCGTCGTTGCCTCGCCTGAAGAACACAGACTTATAACCACCAAGCCGCAGGAATTGATTGAACAAACTCAAATGACGCAAATGACTCCTGGCTTAACTGCTACAATAGTTAAGGGAAACCTTTAAATTATATGGAAAGCCAAAACACAATTACTCAACCGACAAAAGGCTTTATCGTTTTCAAAAGTAATCTAACAACCACTTCCACTACCCCCGTCGCCAAAAATCCAATCGTTGAAGACTTCAAAAAAGATCTAAGAGACGCCGAATTTTTTAAACTAGATAACAAAACAGTAGACGAACTAAAAGACTTTCTTCCCCAAAACCTAAGAGGGGACGAAATTGCCTCGGCGTTTCATCTTTACTCAAGGGGAGTAAAAGCACTTGACCTTGCCAAAAACGCAAAAGCTTCGAGCTTTCTGAAAGAAGGAGAAAGAGAAACTCTTTATAATACTGCCTATCTTATCGAAGTCTTGGAAAATGCAAATATTCCCGAAATTCCAAGACCAGAAGCCCTCTATGAGGCCAATTTCAAACCAGAATTAGCAATTTATGAATCTCCTTTTGCAATAGCACCTCAACCAAATCAAGTCTCTTTTGAGAAACGGAGTAGTTTCCTGGAACCTATCTTACAAGAGGCTCAAGGGCGAGCCGCGGACTTTGCCAGAGACAAGCTCAAAAATATAGCAACCAAAGCCATTAAAAGCGGGGGTGAAAAACTTCTTTCTCAAGGCTCAAAAGTTGTTGCCGAAACCGCACTAAAGATAGGAACCAAAGCGGCTACAACAGTAGCAGGAAAGGCGGCCGGTACCGCAATTGGAGCGGCTCTGGGTACTGCCATCCCTATTCCTATTCTTGGTCAAGCGCTCGGCGCAGCAGTCGGCTTTTTGTCTGAAAAGTTACTAAAACCAATTCTAAAAGGTATTAAAAAACTTCTCTCGGTAGTTACTGGAGAAAAGGATACCAGAAAACAATTGGCATACCTTGGTCTGACCGGGATGGTCATTGGACTAGGGATTGGAAGCCTACCCCTAATTGCTGTTTCCGGGGCTGTCGGATTGGGGTCATTGGCATTGATCACCTCTGGAGCGGTAGTTGCCACCGGAATTTTTGCTTCTGTCTCAGCGGCAGTTGCCGCATTTCTTTCCATATCCTTTATGGCAATTCTAGGTCCAATATTAATCGGAATTTTTGTAGTTCCAATAACCGTTGCTTTAATCCTTTTCATAATCAACTCCGGCGCGTTTGTAACGCCATATGGAGGATATGATATTGCTCCTCCGGGAGCTCTCGAAAACCTCTATATAGAAGTCATTAAAGAACCCAATCCTGAGGGTCCTTTTGCAAACAATCAAACCCAGACGATAACCTACACGATAACAATTAGGGCCCGGCAAGGGACTTTAACTAATATCAGCTTTACCTATGAATGCGAGGTGTTCGCTGACTATGACAGAGACTGTCCAACGACACCTGATTTAAGAAATATTCGCGCCGGACCTTCTTCGCAAACACCCCAAAGCTACCCGACATTTCAAGCTGCCACGCCCATTATAATTTCGACAGACGATCCTTACGTGATAACCTACGAGGTAGTTTATAGGGGAGGTAGTTTTAACGATTCTTTAGTAATCGATACCTTTATAGTCAACGCGGACGCTCCTAATGCTCCTGGTCAAGAGGCAAGCGCCGCCGCCTCAATTATTTTCGGAACCCCGCCAACAGGATGTTTTGAAGTTTCAGACAATGCCGCGCTCTGGCCCGGAACTTATCGTACGAATATGGAAAGGGCTGTGAATACACTTGTTAGTCAACATTCT
The DNA here is from genome assembly GCA_964435575.1 of uncultured Gammaproteobacteria bacterium. Lineage (GTDB taxonomy): Bacteria > Patescibacteriota > Microgenomatia > UBA8517 > UBA8517 > GWB1-39-12. The sequence continues at coordinate 24,779 of CAYSZS010000004.1, forward strand.
GCCTTTGCGGCTAAAGTATGTAGCGGAGGGGGGAGGGTAAATCTATGCTACGACCCTATTGCGGTCGACGCCTGGGGTTGGCATACACACGATGCCCGATGTGACATACGCTTTGATAACACAAGCAACACTGGTGTGTCGGGCGGGCTATCTAATCCAAACAACGCATTATTCATACTAACACACGAGTCTTCACATCACTTGCAGTTCGTTATGGGCAGTCTTCAGGTAGCATATGAAGATTTAATCGGAAGACGGGCAGAATTGCCTTTTTGTACAGACGGCAGAGGGGATAATATGCCAACCGAAGCGTTTGCAGAGATGAATGCTTTGTATGTTCAAGTACCTTCTTATTGGTGTGGGGGCACATTCCAATCCCGTTATCCGATTCATTACGACTTTGCAGAAAGATGTGTTTTCAGCGCCTCTCCTGATTGTAGTCCATAGAAGCGTGTATAATTATATCTAACCATTATGATTAATTTATTAACTAAAAATAAGTTTTTTATTATCCTCGTTATTGTTTTGGTGATTACTTTTATTTTAAATTTATTTTTAAAAGAAAAACCTAATGACAAAGAAAGCTTACCACCTAAATCGAATCAGGCAAATTATCAGTCTTTAACTCCTGGAACTAGTACCAAGGAAGACGTACTTGATAAACTCGGCAAACCCGTAGCTGAAGAGGAAAACGGAGGAATACTTAATTATTCATCCTCAAGTTCAGAAAGACCTCATCAGGTAGTTTTGGAAGAAAACAACATAAAACTAATAAAAGAAATTGTGACTTTAAGGGACGAAAAGAAGACTATTGATATACAAAATGTATATGGCAAACCCAAAAACGTCCTCTACGGAGATCGTTCAAGTGCAGGATTTCACCTCTTTATTTATCCTGAAAACGGTATAGCGTATATCGGGCAAGCTGAAAGTGGACTTCTTCTTGAAGTTTGGTACTTTCCGCCAACTACTTTTGAATTATTCAAAACAACTTATGCTTCCGAATATTCCTTGACGCTTCAACAAAGTCAGTAAAGTCAATCAGTTATGCTTGAAGTCTAACCGGCATTATTATATGCAAGAAATTGGTATCTTTGGGGTCTAAAAAGAGTGCCGGTGCGTTGGGATCGGAAAATTCAATTTGAACCTCATCTCCCTTAATTGCATTTAAAAACTCTTCCAAAAACCTATAATTAAACGCAATAACAAATTCTTCACTGTCCGTTTTTCCATTCTCATCTATTTTTGCCTCGACTTTGGTTTTCTGACTCCCCTGAGTCCCCTCTGCGGAAACTACAACGGAATCTTTAACGACAGCCAACTTGACTACGTTTGCCGCGTCTCTTGCGAAAACCGAGGCCAATTTAACTCCCCGCAAAAATTCTTCTCTGTCTAAATTAACTTTAATTTTTGTTTCTTTGGGAATAATTCTTTCAAAATCCGGGAATTCGCCCTCAATAATTCTTGATCCCAAGACAATATCAGTCAATCCAAAAACCACCTGTTTTTCGGATTTTTTGAAAGAAAACTGAATATCTTCGTCTGACGTCAACCTTGAAAGTTCAACCAATGAGCTTTTGGGTAAAATTATTTTTTTTTCCTCCTTAACCTTACCTATACTTATTTTTTTCTGAGAAAGTCTAAAACCGTCTGTTGCTACCATAGTCAAATTACTATCTTTAACTATCATTAAAACGCCCGTTAAGACAGGACGGGTTTCATCGCTAGAAACAGCAAATAGAGTACAGATTAAAGCGTCTAAAATCTCTTTCGATGGAATTTTTAAAACATCCACCCCCACTTCTTCCGGAATCAGAGGAAAGTCCGACGCATTCATTCCGGACAAACTTGATTCAAAGGAAAGGCTTTTTATTTTCAAATTTTCTTTCTCTACTTCTAAATCGACGGTTCCAGCACTTAAGTTTGAAATCAAATCATTTAAGACCCTGGCGGGAACGGTGATTTGACCCTCTTTTTCAATTTTTGCGCCAATTGAAATTGATATAGACATTTCAAGGTTGGTTGCAGCTACAGAAAATTTACTCTTTGTTATTTTTAAAAGAATATTAGCTAATACAGGAAGTTGTACTCTGGAACTGGCAAAGCGGGAACAGGTACTAATAGCTTTTGCAAGATTTTCTTGAAGTACTTGAATTTTCATTATTAAGTGTTTTTGCTATTTACCTTTTATCATAAATATAATAGTAGTTCTAGTAGTAGTAAGTGTTGATATGTGGGTATCTATGTTCAGAGAAGATTGGAATAGATTGTTGATACTGAATAAGACGAGGTGTGGATAAAACTGTGGATAGATATCGAACTTTTGTGGATAAGTGGACATTTTGTTAATTTAATCCTCAAAGCATATTTTTTATCCCCCTGATATCCTCACGAATGTTAACATCATTTGAAGCCATATGTGTAATTTTATTAACAGCGTGCATGACCGTTGTATGGTCCCGTCCGACTATCCTCCCCACCTCTTCAAGTGGCAGTCTCAAGTCAATTCTGAGAATGTACATAAGAACTTGTCTTGGTCTTGCAACCGGCCTTGATCTGGACGTTCCCAATAAAGACTTTTTATTTAAAGAAAAATGTTTTGAAACAGCGCTTATCACATCATTGGGACTAGACTTTTTAGGAATTTGGCCGTTTGTTTCAATCCCCTTGCCGAGTTGAGTTTCAATAAACTCGGGCGTAATTTCAACATTTTTAATCCTTGCTTCCGAAAAAAGCTTGACGAGAAACCCTTCGATTTTTCTCGCAGATTCTAAATTTCCTGCAATCATTTGAGCCATGTCCATTGCTAGATCCAATCCCTTTTCTTTTGCTTTAATTTGGGTAATTGCACAGCGTAACTCAAAGTCAGGCGGGGTAATGTCAACAATTAACCCGGCCTCAAAACGGCTTTTAAGCCGTTCTTCCAACTTTGAAATTTCTGAGGGTGGTTTATCAGAGGTGAGGATTATTTGGCTTCCAGAGGAAACAAGGGCGTTAAATGTATGAAAGAATTCTTCTTGTATACCTTCCTTGCCTGCAATAAATTGGACGTCGTCGATTAGAAGCGCTTTTAACTTTCTATATTTTTGTCTGACGGCGGGGGTTGTCTTATTTCTTATTCCCTCGACGATGTCGTTGGTAAATTGTTCCCCAGTACAGCAATAAAGCTTTACGTCTTGATCTTTTTCGATTACAGAATGCCCAACAGCATGCATAAGATGAGTTTTACCAACGCCCACTCCTCCCCAAATAAAAAGCGGGTTATAGGCGCCACTCAAATCGTCTGCTACGGCCTCTGCTGCGGCGTGTGCCATTTGATTGGAGGAGGACACGGCAAAGTTTGCAAAAGTAAAACCGGGTCTTAGGCCTAAAGCTCTTGCGATGTTTATTACCCCTTGAAAATTTACTTTTGTTTCCTCAAACAGGGGTGTTAAAGACGCGTCGGTTTTTTTCTGATCGGGATTTTCTTTTATTACAAAAAGAAGCTCGCAGGGAAGCCCCAAAGAAGAAGCTAGAAGATCTTGTATTAGACCGAAGTAGCGGTTTTCAATTGTATTTTTGACGAAAATGTTATTACAACCAACCTCGGCCAAGAATTTCGAGCCATCCTTTTTGAGAGAGACTAGATGTGTTTGGGAAAACCAGGTATTAAATACCGGAGTTGAAACAGAAATTTTGACGCTCTCTATTATACCCCGCCACAATTGTTTTGTATCTTCATGCATAATATGTCCAATAAGAAGCTAGAGATTGAAGGCAGTTATCCACAAGGTAGTTGCATATTAAGAAGTTATCCACAACATAGTCAACCCCGAAAATATACGAATATTACCACCCGAGCGGAGATTGTTTAGATAAATTTAGACTAGAAATAAAATAAGATAGTCATTATAATGCATGGTGTTATGCCTAAAAGAACGTACAAGCCCAGTAGGAGAAAAAAGATAAAGACTCACGGTTTCAGAAAAAGAGTTTCCTCAAGACACGGAAAAAACGTTATTAAAAGAAGAACGAAAAAAGGGAGGAGAAGAATTATTTAAATATGGCTTTAGCAAGCGATTTCAGAATTAAAGGGAGTAGGAGAATAGAGGAGGTTAAAACAAAAGGGCGTATTTTTCAAAGTGACTCTTTCGGCATAGCCTACCTTGATAGAGGCGATCAGGATTTTTCTAAATTTGCCTTCGTCACTTCAAAGAAAATCTCGAAATTATCAGTTCATCGGAATAGAGTTTCTAGGGCTCTTAGCGAGGGAGTGAGGAGAAATACCTCGAGGATTCCTAGAGGTTATGATTTTGTTTTTTTGACAAAAAGAGATATAACTACAAAATCAACAGAAGACATTTTAATGGAAATAGATAAATTTTTTTTTGATTTTAAACCAAAGGAATGATAAGAAAAGTTTTTTTAAAATTGCTCTCTTTCTATAAATTTTTTATTTCCCCCAGTTTGGAAGTTATTTTAGGAAAGGGATGTAAGTTTAACCCAACCTGTAGTGAGTACACTCATGAGGCCATTAGTAAGTATGGCCTTTTTATAGGAACGAAGATGGCAATAAGAAGAGTAGCTCGGTGCCACCCAATGAACACCGATCTTTATTTTGACCCTGTTCCATGAATATTTTTAATTTAGTTCTTATTAAACCTTTGGCCAATGGCCTTATCCTTTTTTATAAAATTTTAGGCTCAAATATGGGCTTAGCAATTATAGGATTTAGTCTTTTTTTAAGATTTGTTTTAAATCCATTAACCAGGCCTTATATGAATTCAATGAAGAAAATGAAGGAAATTGCACCAGAACTCGAAAGGCTCAAAAAAAGGCACGCTGGCGACAGAGTAAAGCTTGCACAAGCCCAGGCCGATCTTTACCGTCAAAAAGGAGTGAATCCCGGGGCGGGTTGTTTGCCATATCTCTTACAAATTGTTATCTTGATTGCATTTTTCAATCTTTTTGTAAAGGCTCTCTCCCCCGACGGAGATCCAACCACTAGGTTCAATGAACTTTTATACTCCCCCCTGATGTTTAGTCAGAACGACACAATAGAAACCAGGTTTTTATATCTGGACGTGACAAAGCCTGACGTCATAAAACTTCCCTTTGTTAACTTTCCAATGCCTGGCCCCGTTCTTATTCTGGCTGCTTTGGTACAGTTTCTTTCTGCAAAAGTGATGAATCCTTATACCAGACTGGAGGAAAAAATAGCTAAAAAGACCAAAGAGTCAAGCGATGATTTTCAGGTGGCTATGCAAAAGTCAATGGTTTACACCTTCCCCCTTTTTACTTTGTTTATTGGCATGCGATTTGCGTCGGGCCTGGCAATCTATTGGTTTATTTTTTCTTTAACACAAATTTTCCAACAGGTCAAAAGCCAGGGTTGGGGAGAACTGACACCTTGGCTTGAGAAACTGAAATCGCTAAAATCTTGAAATTTGAAAATAAATATGGCTAATAAGGTAACAAAAAAAGTTGAACAAAAAAGCGACCCTCTGGCTATAACCGAGGATTTGACATCGAAGCTTCTGGATTTAATGGGAACAAAGACGAGCATTTCTGTTAAAAAGGACGAGGAAAGCGACGCAATTTTAATAAACATTGAAGGCGGCGAAGAAACGGGTCTTATTATTGGGAATAGGGGCATGACTCTTATTGCGATACAAACGGTTGTGGGTATGATGCTTAAGAAGAAAATTGGAGAGTGGAAAAGGGTGATAGTCGACGTCGCCGACTGGAGAATGAAAGAGGAGGAAAGATTAAAACGATTGGCTGAACAAACCGCGGACAGGGCAAAGCAGACGGGCCAACCACAACATCTTTATAATTTGTCCCCGTCTCAAAGAAGAACAATACACTTATATCTGGCGGGAGACGCAAGTGTGGCAACAACGTCGCTCGGTGAAGGCAGGGATCGATATTTAGTCATTACTCCCAAATAGTTTCTCCATATAATTTATATATCTTAATGTTAAGATAAATTTAATGAAAACGGTTTTAAAAATTTTTACGGACGGGGGGGCGAGGGGAAATCCCGGACCCGGGGCAGCCGCTTTCATTGCCATTAAGGACGGGAGAATTATTAATAAAGATTCTAAATACCTTGGGTTTACTACAAACAACGAAGCAGAATACCATGGCGTAATATTAGCTCTTAAATGGTTGCTGAGAAGTAGCTTGGCAGCTTCTTTTACTAAAATATCCTTTTTTTTGGATTCAGAATTAGTGACGCAACAACTTGAAGGAAATTATAAAGTTAAAAGTGAAAATCTTAAAAAATTAAATCTAGAGGTAAGAGTGCTAGTGGAAAAACTTGAGACTAAAGATATTAATTTCTTGTCTGTTGCTAGAGAAAAAAATAAAATTGCCGATAGATTGGTGAACGAAAGACTGGATGAAAACAAAGACTAATTTCACGTCCTTAAGAACCCCTTATCACCCCGATTTTTTTGATAAATTGTTAGCACCCTCTTTTTTTAATTGAAGAAGAAAAAAAGTTTAAAAATTGAAATAAAGGTTGTCTTAATTTAGGATTAAACATAATGGTTATAAGTGGATCTCCGAAAGTGTTTTTAATTTCAGAATTTAACGAGTTTTCTTTCGAGTTTTTCAAAAGGCTGGAAGAGAAAAACTTTTCCGTAACAATTGTTTCCGACGAATCCTCGTCATGGAAAAATAAAATCGATAAAGAAAAAGTTTTGATTCTAGATATCCGTGACGCGAAGTCAAGGGTTATTGAAGACGCCGACTATGTCGTCTGCATTCCCCGATTTAGTTTTAATAACAAACTATCAGAAACGGAATTTAAGAAAGATTTGGAAAAAATAAATTTGGCTAAGAGCGTATTAAAAACAACTCGTTCAAAAGCAGTATTTATATTTTCGTATTTACAAAATAGGAACTCACTGGAAAAAACTTTGTGGCTTTTGAATATGCTTTCAGACGAAGAAGTATTTTCGGCAAATATCTTTCTGGGCGACTTGATTTTTGAAGAAGAAAACGAAGAGCTTGGTTTTTTCCAGTCGGAGATTAAGAAGGCGATGAAGGGAGAGAAACTAAGCATTTTAAAAAGTTTTGTTTTTTTTCCCATATCAAACACTAAAGCCTCTAAAATTTTACTAAGAAGTCTTTTGTCACTTAAGGCTTATAACCAAAATACCGCGATTATCGGAAAAAGCTTGTCGCTAAAGGAGTTAGCGAGATATTTAAGAAAGATTAACCCAAGCTTAAATATCGATTCCAGAAGAGATTCTAGCGAATACTTTCGACCAGAAGTTCAAGAGAAAGTATTTTCTGACGAGAATAAAAAAGAACTTGTTCTAAAAGCAACGTCCCCTGTCAAGAAACAAAAGCCTAAGGGAAAAAGTTTAGCTGATAGGAAAAGATGGACGAGTTTTAAATGGAAAATTCCCTTTACAGCATTTCTTTTTATTTTTTTTGTTACTCCATTATTACTAGTAGCCTTGAGTTTTTTTGGCACGGTTTTTAGCAAAAAACTTTTTGCTGAAGGATTATCGGGGGCCGCCGAAAAGCAACTAGAAGTAACTTTGGCCCTTTCGCAAGTAGGTGAAAAATATTTTAATCTACTTTCTGGAATTCCTTCCCTTGGCAAACCTTACAAAAAACTTAGTAACACCTTAGAAGTTTTACAGGAACATGCTAATGTGGGACTGCGTTTTTTAAAAACTTTTAATTTAACGAGCGAATTATTTGAGAACGTGGTTGTTGAAAAAGATTTTGATCTAGTTAAAAAAACGAATCAAATATCCTTGGAGATGGATAATTTGTACAAAGACATCAGTTTTTTGGAAGGAGAGGTGCAAAGTTCGAACACTCTGACGCGTAAGATGTCTGATTATATTTTCAGACAGGAAGACTTGGAGAAAATAAAAAATAAAGTTTATATCCTTTCCAGGTCTTTTCTGGCGGTTCCCAAACTATTAGGAAAGGATGGGGTAGAGAAGTATTTAATTCTATTTCAAAATAACTCGACCGCACGCCCAACCGGAGGCGTCATAGAATCTTTTATTCTTACCACTTTTTCAGACGGAAAGCTTGTAGACATTAAAATATATGATACGAAAGTAACAGACAGAAATCTTTCCGGAGTTGTCGAGCCCCCTCCCCCTTTTAAGAAATATTTTGCAATAGATGCTTGGAATTTGATAGATTCAAATTGGGACCCTGATTTTCAACTCTCGGCCAGTCAAGCGGAATGGTTTGTTGATAAGGAAATCGACGAGAGTGTAGATGGCGTCATTGCTTTTGACGCAAATTTTCTGCAAAAGCTTATTCATGAGCTTGGAGGGTTTGAATTAGATGAAGGGAAAGTAAAGGTAAACTCAGAAAACTTTTTTGAAATTATTAAAAAAGAGGGAGATGAAGAAAAAGCTAGCGCCACATTGATATTAGAAAAACTTTTCTCGCAGGGGAAAAGTTTTGATAAGGTAAAGAAGACAAAAATTCTACAATCAATTTTTAAAAGCATCGAAGAAAAGGACGTTTTAATATTTATAAAAGACTTAAATATACAAAAGGATTTACAGGACCTTGGTTGGGCGGGGTCGTTTGATCTCAAGGATTGTTCAGGAAACTGTTATTCTGATCAACTAGCAGTCGTTGAATCGGCATTTAGCGATAATAGCTTTGATATTAATAGAGAGATGGAAATGAGCCTTTTTTTAGAGGAGAATCTATTAAAAAGAAAATTACTTATCTATTTTGAGAACAAGTCCGATGAACCGTATAAAGCATATTTAAGACTGTTTGTTCCAGGAAATGTTGGATTTTCTCCTTCAGAGATAATCGGGTTTCAAGGGAGAGAATCTAAAGACCTGGAAGTTAGGGGAATCAGGGGTTTTAAAGAAGCAGGATTATTTTATGAGATTCCAGCAAGGCAAACTCAAGCAATTAGCTTTCTTTGGGAGAGCGGTTCGTCTTACTCTTACGAAAAAGCGGGCGAGTATAAACTTTATTTGTGGAAGCAACCCGGCTTGAAAAACACGCCCTTAGAGATACAAGTGAAGGCGCCTTCAAAGCTTAACCTGAAAGCGACCCACCCCTTTAGCTTGACCAATGAGAATCTTCTTCGCTATAATACCCTATTATCTCAAGATTTAACCTTGAATTTGTTTTGGGAAAAAAATGAATAAACTGATTCTTAAAGCCGAAAAAAGAAAAGATTTAGGAAGAAAAGTCAAAAAACTTAGAAGGGACGGGATATTGCCTGGGAACTTATACGGCAAAAAGATTAAGTCCGAAGCGGTTCAGCTTGATGCTAATGAATTTCTCAAAACCTATAAAGAGGTTGGAGAAACCGGTCTTCTCGAGCTAGCAATCAATGGGGATAAAAGAAATGTGCTTATTCATAACGTTCAGCTTGATCCCGTGACCGACGCCCCCCTTCACGCAGATTTTATGCAGGTTGATCTCAAACAAAAAGTGACAGCCGGGGTTCCAATTGAATTAGTAAACGAATCGCCCGCTGAGAAGCAAGGACTTGGAACGGTTGTACAGTATATAGACGAAGTTGAGGTAGAAGCACTTCCAACCGACCTTCCTGATAAATTTGAGATTGATGTAAGTAAATTAACCGAAGCCGACCAGATTATTTCTGTCAAGGATTTGGTATTTGATTCCAAAAAAGTTGAAATTAAAGCCGATGATCTTGAAAAAATAGTTGTCAAAGTCGAGCCGCCTCGAAAAGAAGAGGAGGTAACTCCACCCCCTGAGCCAGAAATTCCTGGGGAGGGAGAAGTTGTGGCACCTGTTGAAGGAGGCGAGGCAGAGGCTTCTACTGCTCAAGGGGAAGAAGACAAGAAACAAAAAGAGGAAGTCTAACTTACAAGTCAAGGTCAATTTTCAATTTTTTTAATTCTTCTGAATTAGGATCGATTATTTCAGCTTGCCTGAGTGCTTCTTGGGATGAGGCAAAATTTCCTTTCTCGTATTCTAATTTTGTAAGTTCCAGCCAGCCGTCTATATAAGAGGGGTTTTCTGTTAGAAAATCGTGCCAAAAGATAATTTCCTGTGAGACTTCGCTATTTGCTCCGAGAACTTCATGGTTACTTTTAAATAAGTAAAGAGCTAAATTGAAGAGAGATAGGGTTATAAGAACTAAAAAAGCGCACGAGATATAAAGGATTGAGAGATCAGTTTTTGCTTTAGATTTGTTTTTCATCTTTCTATGAACATATAATAATTTAGCATGGAAGAAAATAACCAAAATATTAAAACGTCCGAAGATAATCAGGTTACAGAAAGGATACCTATACAAAAACAACCCCCGGCTGCTACTTTGCAATCTCAGATAGACGTAGATCAACCTACGGCTTCGTCGCCTGAACTTGCGAATCAAAAGCTAGTACAGGAGACGTCAGGACTACCCCGGGAAGGAAATAGAGAACCTTTTCAAGAGGTTACTCAAGATGTTCATAAACCAATAAAAAACATAAATAAAGTGATGTATGCTGGACTAATTTTGATGACAGTTTCCTTGGCCGCCCTTTTGTGGTTTTCATTTAAAAAGTAGGTACCATGATTAAGAAACAAGAAAAATCAAGACTAAGTGTTTTCAAGACAGGAATAGTACTGGTCTTTTTAAGTTTGGTTATACTTACAATTCATCTTGTAATAAGAATTCTTAAAAATAATTCTTCAGACAACAATCAGACTCAGATAGTAAACGAACCTGAAAACGTGCAGGATCAGGATACGAGTGAAGATCGGGCTTGGGAGGTTTATACGAACGAGGAATTTGGATTTGAACTTCTTATTCCGAGATTATTGACAGAAAGGGAGTGGCGCGACCAAGGCGGGTATAAATATTTTATGAGGTTTGAAGAAACAAAGTTTTCGGTAGACAAGGGGGTTGCTGTCGGCGTTTCTGATTCTAATTTAGGAAGTGAAGTTAAACGATTGAAAGACAACTTAGAGAAAGAGGGCGCGAAGCTAGTCAAAGAACAGAAAACTGTCATTGGCGGGAAGGAAGGAGTTTTACTTGAGTATGAACCAGAAGATGTAGGTGGTGGTGAAAAAAGAGTAGTTGTTATCGTAGAAAACCCCCCTTCTGTCTATTCAATCAGCACCGCTCCAGAACAGATAGAAAAGGTGGTGGATGGTTTTATATTTTTATAACCCGCGGATTAACTGATTAACAGATTCACAAGCTCGTCGGCCAGGAGGATGTAATCAAAAGCTGGTCAGGGTATTTCCTCAAGTCTTTTAACTCCTGCCAAATGGCCTCGGTTACAAAAGGCATAAATGGGTGAAGAAGCTTCAAGCTGTTAAAATAAACATACCGAAAGACGCTTAGCGTTACTTCTTTATCAACTCTATCTTTAGTGTTTTCTAAATACTTTGAAGCCAATTCATCCCACATAAAGTGATAAATTGAGTCGGCCGCATCGGCAAAGCGATATTTATCAAGATTTCGATCAACATCCAGAATTAATTTGTGAAATTTGTCAACAACGGCTATGTCTTCTTTTTTAAGTTTTGGTTTCATATCTTTTGAGTAAGAAGTTAAATCGTCAAAATTTTTATAACCATGCTTTTCTAGTTCATACATCATAAACCTACCGATATTCCAAACTTTATTGGCAAAGTTTCGGAAAGATATAACCTTATCTCTGGGGAAATTGAAGTCTTTGCCGTTAGCCGTTCCGCTTATTAATCCCATTCTGAGCGCATCTGTTCCGAATTCCTCCTGGTATTCTTCCGGATTGATTACATTCCCCAAGCTTTTACTCATTTTCTTACCGTCGAGCGCGCGTACTATTCCGTGTAAGTAGACGTCTTTGAAAGGAGGCTTTCCTGTTAAGTAAATTCCGAACATAATCATTCTTGATACCCAAAGCCTTAGTATTTCCCAGGCAGTCTCCAAGACGTCGGTTGGATAAAAGTATTTAAAATCTTTCGAATTTGGGTAGCCGAGGGTTACAAGTGGCCATTGACCGGAAGAAAACCAAGTGTCAAAAGTGTCAGTTTCTTGAATAAATTCCGTAGCGCCGCACTTAGGGCATTTGTCTGGTTTCTGTTCAGAAACAACATGGCAATTTTTTTCGTTCTGTTTCGCCTGATCA